>NZ_BADX01000044.1:0-6685 GCF_000241365.1 Pseudoalteromonas sp. BSi20480
GCTTAATTTGAAATAGTCTTAACATGATCTGCCAGATTCAATTTGTAGAGTTGAATTAAATCTGACAGTGAATAGCCGATTTGTGTTGCATCGAGTGGTTGAACTCACAGCCATGAGCAGACTTTCAAGCGTAACTCGTTTCTGCCCCAAAACGAGTTTAGGCGACGGTCGCAAATGAGCGATAAGTGATCATTGAGATTGAATAAATTTTAAAAATAACCAACATAGCTTATAAATACAGAAATCCAGACGAATGAACTTATCAATAGCGCAATTAATACTGCTGCGGAGCCTAAATCTTTAGCGAGACCTGACAATGGATGAATCTCTAAGCCAACTCTGTCTATTGTTGCTTCTATTGCTGTATTAACAACCTCTGCGAATATCACAAATAAAACAGAGATTAGTAGCATGACCTTTTCGTAAATACCTATCTGCCAAATCGAAATAATAATTAGCGATAAAGCGAGTAAAAAAAGCTCTTGTTTAAAAGCAGCTTCATTTTTAGCAAGCCATTTAAATGCACGCTGTGAATTTTTAAAAGCTAAAACTACTCGATTAATACCTGACGGCTTATTTGCACTATCAAATTGCATTGGAAACTCTCTTTATAGACTTAGGGCCTTACAGGCGTTAAAAATATCGTATTCAGGTTGGTATTGACTGCTGCTTACTTGAGTTAAGCCAAGTAAAGTGTCAAAAATATTGTCGTGTGAAAATACTTTTGAGCGTTGTAACTCAATACAATGATTAAATTTAGAGTTAGCGAGTTTATTACTCCAAAAAATCATTGGAATATGGGTTTGCTCGCTTGGTGCTAATGCATATGGAAACCCGTGAAGGTATAAACCTTTCTCACCAAGTGACTCACCGTGATCTGACACATATAGGAGTGACTTCTTTGTTTCGTTACTTGCTTGTAATACTTTTATCAACTGGCTCAACACCTTGTCTGTGTATGCGATAGTATTATCATATGTGTTTGTTAGTTCAGTTGTACTACAGTTCTGAATATCGCTTCGAGAGCAATCAGGTTTAAACAAACTTTCGTGTTCAGGATAACGACGATAATAAGTTGGTCCATGTGAACCTATCATATGCAGAACAACCAATTTATGTTTAGCGTTACTAGTCGCTATCTTGTCTGCTAGTTTCGTAACTAATATTTCATCAAAACAGTAATGACCATCACATAACGGATGTTCTTTATTCGGCTCAATGTTGTCTGATTTGATGCGAGCACACACTCCTTTACAGCTGCTGTTATTATCAATCCATGTTACTTCAACACCACTACGCTGAATAATGTCTAGAGCATTTTCTTGACTACTAGCAAGCCGAGAATCATATTCTTTGCGGTTCAGTCGTGAAAACATACAGGGGACTGAAATAGCCGTCGCCGTTCCACACGATGAAACATCACTAAAATACTTTACGCCTAACTTGGGAGTATAAGTATTCGTTGCTCTACTATAGCCTTGTAGTGAAAAGTTAGCCGCCCGAGCTGTTTCCCCGACAACCATTACAGTTAGCGAGGTGCTCGTTTTATTTTTTAAAGTGGGCAAGTTATCGAGTACCTTGAAAGGTAATGGTGGATAAAAGTAATTATCCCTCAGGTATTTATAACTTGCTGTATAGAATGCAAACGGGGTGATATAACTTGTTAGCTGTCGGTTGTTGCGGCCAACAGAAGCGTACTCTTTATAAAAGGGTACAGCGATTAAGGCACAACAGAGCAAAGCTGATAGATTTAGCTTCGTAAAACTTTTTAAACGAACTCTAAAACTCCCAATAATTGTGAACTTGGAAAATAAGTAAGTAGGTACAATCCCCAATAAAAAAATAAATAACACAAGCTGAAAGTTCAAGTATGAAAATGCTTCACCTGAATTTGTTTCAACAATATTTTGTAACATGCTCTTGTACAAAAATAACGCCATAATTAAGTGTTGAATAAAACAACAATGAGCAAACTAAAACACTAAATAGAAGTATAGCTTTAACAAAAGTAATTAAGGACAACCAACTTAAAACTAAAACAGTCAATGAGAAAAGCAATAAAGGGACCGACGCGATAAAAAGCCAATTTATATGCCCTGACTGTGTTGCAGCCATAAAAGTATTGTATAAAAACAAGCCATTAAATGCGATAACGATATACATTGAAACTAAGCAAACAAATTGGCTGTAACTTACTTGCCAAGACGAAATACAAAATCTTTTAAAAGCAATTTTCATAGTTATTCCTTATCACTACTTTTATCAGCTAAACGATAAAGCTGCTCGGTGTAAGCTAAGTTGCTAAATAACACATGAGCTAGTGCTTTTTCAGCCAACGTTTGATCAACGTTTAGCTGTTCATTTTTTTCTTGTATTTTGGTTTGTTTGTTATAGCGCCAATAGCTGGTTTGTTGATTTGGCATTAGGATGACAGCGCGATCATTTTCTAGGTATGCAAAATTGTCGTAGTACTGCATCATTGCGCGTTCAACTGGATAACTTTTAGTCAGATCAAAGCCCAGCATAGGGGTTGCTTGGTCAATTCCTAAAAGTGACATCAAAGTAACAGGTAGATCAATTTGACTAACGAGTCTTGGATCGCGTTTACTTTTCATATCGCTGTTTAAAATAACAGCTGGTATATGAAAAGACCTCAAAGGGACAGGTTCAGAGCCAAAAACACGCACATCATGGTCTGCCACAACCAAAAATACGGTGTTTTCCCAGTACGACCGTGTTTTTGCTTTATTTATAAATTTACCTAGTGCGTAATCGGCATACTTAATTGCAAGATCACGCTTATAGTTTTCAGGGTTATGTCCTTTGGGTAGCGATACTTTGCCTTGTGGTATATCAAACGGATCGTGATTACTAGAAGTAAATACAAGACTAAAAAATGGCTCTGTCGAATTACTTAATTTAGTCAGTTCTTTATCTGCTTGATTGAATAAGTCCTCATCACTTACCCCCCAAGAGGAGATAAATTGGGGATTATCAATATGGTTGATGTCAACAATATCGTTAAACCCGTTTCCTAGAAAAAAGCTTTTCATATTGTCAAAATGGCTTTCACCGCCGTAGATAAACTAGTGTTTTGTAACCTTCTTGACTGAATACATCCGCTAGTGAAAAAAAGTTATGCTGCGATTTAGATAGTTTAACTACTGAGCGAGATGGTGATGGTGTAAAACCTGTGGTAATTGCTTCAATACCTCTTACGGAGCGCGTGCCCGTAGCATAAAGGTTGTCAAACCCCCACCCTTGTTGATATAGCTTATCAAGTTCGGGCGTAATATCTAACCCACCAAGTTCTCCAACAAATCGGGCACCTAAACTTTCCTCAAGTATTATAACTAAGTTTTTTTAACACCAGACACAAAAGGCTTGTTGTGCGCCAAGGTTGGAATATTTCCAGCGACAAACTGTTTTCGATAAGAAGCCTTTTTGACCGTATCTATAATTTGTTGACGAAGCATTGTGCCATACAAATTACTGGCACTTTTTTCGTTACCCATGTTTTTCAGCGCAAACGCAACACTGTAAGTGGAGTTAAGAACAAGTGAGTTTACTAGTGAATCTTGAGAAAAATAGACTAATGCAGGGTTAAGCGGTCGGTGATTTAATGTACCTCTAGCAGCAAATAAGCAGATTATTAAAGCAGCCATTAGAATGGGTAAATTGGATGCTTTTTTCAGTGACGGTGGTTGTGTGAATGCTCTGCATAAAAGGCGATAGCTATAAACGCTTGTTAACGAGGCCAAAAGCAATGTACTTAGCATTGCAAAAAGATGGCCATGCACTAACATTGAGAAGACTTCTTGTGGGTAATCAAGGTATTCAATATATAATCGGTTAGGCCTTACATCATATTGATTGATGAATGCAGGTGTTGATGCTTCAACAATAACAACTACAGTTACAACGCAGCTGCCGTAAAGTGTAAAAATACGCTGGAAAAGCTCTGTTTTAGGGCGTGCAACTACATGCAGTATCAGTATAAAAACCCCAATAGTTGCTAAGTATGCAATGCTACTTAAGTCTATTCTGATTGCTCCTGATATGATCGGCCAAATATCACCATCATTTAATCTTGAATGTTGCCAAAACAATAAAGCAATGCGGGAAGTTATAAAGATTGATATCAATATAATACTAAAACGCAACAAGGGTTTTAAAACGGAAGTATTTGCTGTCATAGTTGTGCTCGATCTTAATAATTGCAGCAATACTAAAAACCGAAACTTAAGAAATCCTGAGTCTAAACTTAATATTGGCTAAACTATGGAAACTTAAGCAAGTCTTAAGTAAAACTTAAGCTATATGGCGTAACCTAATGATGAAGATGCATTTCAGGTGAATGAGTAACACATGAAGTTATTAATAATTGAAGATTCAGCGTCACTAAGGCGTAGTTTACGAATTGGCTTAGTAAATCTAGGCTTTGCGGTTGATGACACCGGTGATGGTGCACAAGGGCTGAGTATGGCGATGACAGGTGAGTATGAGCTTATAATACTTGATATTATGTTACCGAGTATCGATGGTATTACTTTATTGCAAACCATAAGAACCAAACAGCTTGATTCTAAAGTCTTAATTTTGTCAGCTAAGCAAGAACCTGAAGACCGTGTTTTAGGGCTTTTAACTGGAGCGGATGATTACCTTACTAAACCCTTTTCATTTGATGAGCTCCACGCTCGACTATTAAATTTAATGCGCCGTGGTGGATTGAAGATGATGAGCGATATCATAACTATTGATAATTTAGCACTGAATTTACAGTTAAAACTGCTAAAAGTGGCTGACAATGTTATTGACTTAACACCCAACGAGTACAAAATTGTCGAATGTTTATTTAGCAATCAAAATAAAGTGTTTAGTGCTGAGAAGCTAAGTACCTACCTTGCAGGGCAATATGATTTGATATCAAAGAACTCGATTGAAGCTCATTTATCATCTGCTCGCAAAAAAGTAAGAGTTGCAGGAGGGGAGCTGCCAATTCAGACCAAGCGTGGTTTTGGTTACATTGTACAAGGACAATAATGAAATCTATTCGCAGTAAATTAGTTGTTACACTCTCGGTAACTATAACAGGCTTTGTTTTATGCATTTTGTTAGCAACCGACATTGCTGTTGATAGTTGGATAGACAATGAGTTTGATCGCAGCCTGCAATCCAAAGCAGGTATGTTAATGACCTTAGTACATAAAACTGATGAAGGTTTTTCGTTTAGTTTTTCTAGTGAGTTTATGCCCGAGTTCGCAGGGGAAATAGAGCCTGAGTACTTTCAAGTATGGAGCAAAGAAGGCACTTTCACTCGCTCCAAAAGTTTAGATTTATTTGAGGTTAAAAACTTACCATATGAAAGCTTAGAAATTGGCGAATCAAAAATACGCCCTTTACAATTACCTGATGGCCGAGATGGTCGAGTGTTTTATAGTCGTTTTATACCACAAGGAAAAGACAATACATCAGTAGACACATATAAAAAAACAAATGATGAGCCACTGACTTTAGCTTATGCAGCGTCTTCTGAGGAAGTTGATTTTGTACTTTGGTTGATTGACGTTATTTTTATAGTCACCACAATTACAGTTATTGTATTTATTCGATTATTTGTCAGGAAGGCGATAGATACATCACTTGCGCCATTAATTAAACTCAACCAAGATATCAGTCAGTTAAGTATTACCAGTGAAGGCTCACAGATATTTATACAAGAGCCAGTTAAAGAGCTCTTGCCTATTGTTGAAAGCTTAAATGCTTTTATTAAAGAGAATAGACAACTTTACCTAAGGGAAAAGCGACTTACATCCGATATTGCCCATGAAATAAAAACGCCCATTGCCGAACTTATAAATATGGCAGAAGTTGCTATCAGGTTTCCAAATGAGATTGAGCTCAATGAGGATTTTAAGCCTGAAGCGTTGAAAATAAGTTTACGGCTAAAAAATATCGTGTCGAACTTATTGCTATTACATAAATACAGTAATGGTAAGCTAATCAAACAAGATGCTTGTGATTTAAATCAAGTCATTACCAGAGTCTTAGAAAACACTGATTTATCGCGTGTAAATTTGGAGTTGAATGAGAATGCACCAGCAATTATAAGCAACTTGTTTGCCCTCGAATCAATTATTAGCAATTTAGTTAACAACGCTAAACAATACAGCCCACTAAATTCAAAAATTTTAGTTTCGACAATGATTTCAAAAGAAAAACTTTTATTTTTGTCAGTTACTAACTCCCTTATTGAACCTTTGAGTGATAATGATATAGACCAATTATTTGACCCTTTATGGCAAAAAGACACTTCAAGAACATCGAATGATAACTTTGGATTGGGGTTATCAATCGCTAAAACGCTTAGTAAAGCAATTGATGCGCAATTAAGTGCAGAAGTTAGTGACAGAAAAATCACATTCTCTTTAGCCTTAAACACTGATTAGTTTATTTAGCCCTACATAGAAATAAAGGCTACGTCATTAAACTTTTCAGAGTCTAACCTCACCCAGCAACTTTTACCGGTATATCTATATCCATATGGTGGCCTCGGAATTTTCAAAAATACTAGTTTTGCTTTTATGACCAATGAGCTTTCCTTGCAATATAACACCCATTTAAGGGGCTGATAATAGTTTGCTAAAATGTGTAGCGCAGCGAAACCGAGCAAACTGTTAGCAGT
>NZ_BADX01000043.1:0-23008 GCF_000241365.1 Pseudoalteromonas sp. BSi20480
TTTCAAATTAAGCTTGCAAAAGTAAGCTTTTTTCATCGTAGGTTACCACTTTGTCACGGCCAGTTTCTTTAGCAAGGTAGAGTCGTTTATCGGCGTTCGCTAGTAACTCTTTTATAGTCTGCTCGCCGTTTATTGTGCTACTGACGCCTGCGCTCACCGATAAATTTATATCGTGCCCCTCGTAATAAAATGGATAACTGCTTATGCTTTCGCGTAGTACTTCGGCATTATTTCTGGCATCACTTAATGAGCAGTTGGGCAACAAAATGGCAAATTCTTCGCCGCCGATCCTGGCTGATATCTCTTCATTTAAAAATTGTGATTTTACATGCTGAGCGATCCACTTTATGGCTTGATCACCGGCCTCGTGGCCATAGGTATCGTTAACGCGTTTGAAAAAATCAATATCGAGCAAAATAAGTGAAATATTTTTGTTTTGGTAAAGAGGTAAACTTAACGCGTTTTTCCTTTTATAAAAAACCACGGCGGTTAAATAGTTGACTCAAAACGTCGGTATTAGCAATGCTGGCAAGCGTATGTTCTGTATTAGATGCTAATAAGTAAGGGAGTAATAATGCACTGCAAGTGGCTAAAATTAAATGACTGCTTAAAATGAGCTCTAATGGTTCTAAATAGGTTGTCTCGCTTAGGCTTAAAATAGGTAAAGCAAGCAGCACTGTTTGAACAAACATAAGCAAACTATGGATTAAAAAGCAGGTAATTAATGCCTTTTTTTGTAAGGTTGCAACAAAGCTCATAGTGGTAATGATGTAAGCAGAAAATAAGTATAACCCTGCAATAATAAAGCTCGTTACCATTTGTGCCGCGGAGTAAGGGTACACTGATAATAAAATTACAGCGGTAAAAAGTAGCAAATAGTAAATAGGGCGTAAGTTTAAAGGTTTGCTGTATTTGTATTTATGTAGTCCCAGAATAATTAAAAATGGGCTGAGTATTATAAAAATATTCGCTAAATAACTCGTAATAAAAGGAAAATTAAGTATTAGTTTTAAACATGCGAGTAGTTCAGCAAATGAAAATGCAATGCACGCTAAACCAAAAATTAAAAAAGCAGATTGTTTTTTGTAATTATGAACAGATAAAAAAAACAACCCAATTAGTAGGTTAAGTATAAAAGAGAGACCAATCACAGTAGGCAGGTGCAGCATTCATTTTCGCTTTTATTAGGTAATTGTGTCTGACTAACTTAAGTATTATGTATTAATCATGAAAGGTCAATATGGGTAAATAGTAGTGGTTACACATATCGTAACTGAATAGAGTATACACAGAAGATAATTAACGCCAGCTAAACCAAGCTGTCCAAGGCCGATTTAAGGTTCTCGTAATGAAAACGATAGTTATGCTTTTGTGCTTTGGTTGGCACTACAAATTGCCCGGTAGTGAGTAAGTCAGACATTTCACCCATTAATACTTTCAATACAAATGCAGGCATGGGCATAAAAGCAGGACGCGATAATGCATTACCCAAGCGTTTACTAAACTCTGAGTTACTAACTGGGTTTGGTGCTACGGCGTTTATTGGCCCCGAAATTTCAGGGTGTTTCATAATATATAAAATAAGCTGTGTCATATCGTCTATATGTATCCACGACATACCTTGCTCTCCGTCACCAATTGGCCCGCCTAAACACAATTTAAATGCGGGAAGCATCTTGCTTAATGCACCACCTTTTTTAGCTAATACAATACCGGTTCGTAATAGGCAGACTCGTGTTTTTTCAGACTCTGCTTTTAATGCTGCGTCTTCCCAGTCTTTACACAGCTGATGACTAAACTCATTGTGGGGATCTGTAAAGTTTTCATCTATGCGCTTGTTGCTTTGGCGTCCATAGTAGCCAATAGCACTGCCTGATATAAACGTGTGTGGAGGGTTAGTACTTGCTGCAATAGCGTGGCTAATTTGCTGCGTTATATTAATGCGGCTGTCACGTATAATTTGCTTCTGTTTATCGCTCCAACGTTTATTAACGATTGGCTCACCGGCTAAATTAATAACAACGTCAACGGTATTAAAATCAACAGCGCTTATGTCAGTGACTGCTTTAATTTTATGACCCAATAATACATTTGCTTTTGTGGCATTACGGCTAAGCACGGTAACCGTGTTATGGTGCTCTAAAAAAGGACATAAATGTTGGCCAATTAGCCCAGTAGCACCTGTAACAAATATATGCATATTGAATCCTCAAATTATAATTGTAGCAAGTGTTTTTAATTTATACTCACTAGCATGTAGTTTCTATCCTTGATACGAAGTAACAAGGGTTATGATCACTTTGTAATTATTTCATTTCATTAGGTTTTGCCTTACACTGTGGCCTTATTACAAATAAAAGGATGAATAAAGTGGCAGGTTTAACGGGTGTAAATAAAAGCTTAATTGTTTTTGCTGCTTTAGTAGTGGTATTGGCAGGGATCAAATCAGCAAGTGTCATTGTTATTCCTTTCATATTAGCGGCATTTATTGCCATTATTTGTAATCCACTAATTAAATTTTTTGCACGTTATAAAATTCCTAAAGGCATTGCAGTGATGCTTGTGGTGCTAATTATTGTTGGGCTTGGAGTCAGCTTAGGTGGCTTAGTTGGCCAGTCCATTAATGATTTTTCACAGCAGCTTCCTGAATATAAAGCCCAACTCAAAGAAGAGTTTATTTGGCTTGTAGACCTCGCCTCCCAGTACAATATTTTAATTAATAAAGAACAACTCATTTCGATGTTTGACCCAGGCAAAATGGTTGATGTAGCAACTAACATGCTGACAGGGCTTGGTGGCGTAATGGCAAACATGTTTTTAATAATCTTAACGGTTATTTTTATGCTGTTTGAAGGCCCACTGCTAAGCAATAAAATACATATGGCTCTTGAAGATCCTGATAGTAAAATGAAGCAAATTGACCGATTTTTAGAATCAATTAATTCTTACTTGGCTATAAAAACACTCGTAAGTTTAGCTACCGGTATTATTGTGTCTGTTTACTTGTGGGTTCTAAATGTTGACTACTTTATATTATGGGGTGTTTTAGCATTTATGTTTAATTACATTCCGAATATTGGGTCAATTATTGCGGCTGTGCCTGCCGTGTTACTTGCCTTAATAACTCAAGGTCCTCTAATTGCCGGTATGGTAGCGGCGGGTTACTTAACAATAAACACGGTGATGGGCAACATTGTAGAGCCTAAATTTTTAGGTAAAGGGCTTGGCCTATCAACCCTTGTTGTATTTTTATCTTTAATATTTTGGGGGTGGCTACTTGGTACAGTAGGTATGCTTTTATCTGTTCCATTAACAATGATTGTTAAGATAGGCCTTGAAACAAGCATAGAAGGTAAATGGGTTGCTACATTATTAGGCAGTGGTGAAGATAGCGCGATGCGTTAACCTTCAGCATTTATAGCCAATATAACCCATTTGAATTGCTATATAGCACTTAATGCGTCATCAACAGCGTTAAGTGCTCCCTCTAAATAACCTGCTTCTTTTTTCGCGAATTCACTTCCTGCTAAGTGAATATTTAAATCTCTTAGCTCACTTGTTAGTTCACCTAAATAGAAATCAGGGTGTTGTGAGGGTTGTGTTTTATCGTCGTTATTGGCAACAAATTCATCCTCAGCCCAATCTTTTATAAAACAATGTGTGGGGTTTCTAGCGGCTTCGCCGTAAAAATAGACCAGCTGGTTAATACAAGCTTCTATTAATTGTGCTTCGGTAACTTTACTGCGAGTGGCGTATGGCACGCCGATAAAGCCAAATAAGGCAGCATGCTTATTGTGTTCTGCACTTGCATCATGTATTTCAACCATGGGTCCGACTCGGCTAAAGCATTGCCCAGATAGATTGCGTTCTCGCCAAAAGGCGTAATCGAATGTGGCCACAAATTTAGATTGTCCTGCCATCCAAGTGGGCGTTGTGGTCAAACGATTTATAAGCCTCTCACTTGCCCAAAAATTAGGTGTTAGATGTTGGGTGATCATTCGTGGAGGCAGGGCAGTGAGCACTGTGTTTGTTTCAAACTGCTGTATTTTACCATTGTTATTGACTGTTAATTGCCAGTTATCATTACTTTTTTTGAGTTCTGTTACGCAATGATTTAACAATATATGCTTTGAAGGTAGCTGTTTATAGAGTGCCTTGATTAAGGTACTCATGCCGTGTTTTAGCCTAAACAATTGCATTTCGCCAGCGCCTGCGATTTGTTGAACTGCCTGATTAGGCGCTTGGTATAACACATCACCATGATTGTATTGCTCAAATATCGATAAGTTGAGCGATTTGACCAATGATTGAATTTTTGGTTGATGAGGAAAAATCCACGTCGGACCAAGATCAAACCCAATATTTTCATTTTTTATTGAATTTTCACAATAAATACGCCCACCTAAACGTGGTTTGGCCTCTAATAATAAAAACGCAATATTACGTTCATGCAATTTTGTTGCAGCATAAAGCCCTGCAAGTCCGCCACCAATAATTATTATAGGCTTGGCCATTAGTTACCTTTTTGAGTTTAACAATCTACTAGTAGGTAGTTTGTTTTGTGTGCGCACTATTGTCAAGTGAGTATGCGAGGTAGTCGTGTTATTTACACGTGCTTTAAAAAGGTTGTTTTAAGGATTCTGTAAACTGATTTACTAACTGAATTTCACAGTGCTTGTAGCTTATAGCGGCTGCTTTTGCATTAGGAAGTTTTAATATGTAGCGCCACTGACAGGCGCTTTCAATGTACTTCTCATTATTTTTTATACTGCGCATAAATAACTGCAGCACTTGGGTATTGCCCGTTGCTTCTTCAGATTGGACTAGTTCGTACTTGCGTTTTTGTATCCAAGTCCCTTGCTCTTGTTTGGCTTTATCGAGCTGGGTGTCAAGGCATTGTATGTAACGCTTAGATTCATTCATAGTTGGCTTATCAACCAATTGGCACACAGCATTAGAATAAGCACTGCCACTTATTATAAGGAGAAAAAACGAAAACAAGTTTGCATACGTGTTATTTTTTATCATGGTAATTAAACTCTAATATAAATTGTGCGCCGCCTAGCTTGCCGGCTTCAGTGATTGTCAGTGTGCCATGGTAAGATGTAACCAAGTCCGAGACAATGGCCATGCCAACACCATGCCCACTTTGGTATGTATCTAGGCGTGTACCGCGTTTAAGTAATGATTCACGCTTATCTTCTGGCACACCCGGGCCGTCATCACTTATACCTATACATAATGTTTTACTTTGCACCACTTGTACCGTTACTTGAGAACGACACGCTTTACAGGCGTTATCAATTAAGTTGCCTAATAACTCCATTAAATCGGTTTGGTCACCTAAAAAGTAGTCTTTATCAGAAACTATACAATCAAAAATAATATCTTTGTCGCGATAAACTTTAGCCATTGCACTTAGTATTGAGTCGATAACTGGTTTTATAGGCGTTTGTTTTTTCCACGTATCTGATGCGCCAGTAGCTGCACGCTTTAATTGGTGTTCGATCATCACATTTATACGGTCTAACTGTTCTTGTGCGTCAGCATCATTTGCAAGCGGGCTTGATTTAAGAACAGCTAGTGGGGTTTTAAGTGCGTGCGCTAAATCGCTGAGCGATGCTCTGTAGCGTTCTTTTTGTCGTTGCTGAGATTCAAGTAACAAGTTTAAGTCGGCTTTTATGGTTTGTAGCTCAATCGGATAAAGGCCTTTAATTTCTTGTATATCACCAGATTCAATGGCTTTTATTTCTTTATCTAAGCGCTGTAGTGGGCGAGCGCTCCAAATAAAACCGATAGCCATTAAAATTGTTATGGCAATACCCATAACAAACATCCACTCAACAAGTGTTTGTTTAAACCCATCCATTAAACGAAGTAGAGCGTCGTTACGCTTTACTAAAATGAACCGAGCCTGCTCGGACTGATCAATGTTATTTAATATTACGGTTAAACTAAGCTGCCAATAAACCGTATTTTTGTATTCTACGCGCCTAAAATCAGCGGCACCGGCTTTAGTTTCTATTTGTTGAGGTACAAAGTCGACATTCACCGCTGACTCCGAATGCCAAATTGGCTCTTCATCTCGGTAAATCATTGCGTAAGTGTCAGAGTTTAATCTGTTAAGCTCAGGCGCTAATATAGTGCTTGGCATAATTATGCCATGTTCAGTGAAGTCTACCTCAGATATGAGAGAATAGAGTTGAGCTTCTAGCGTTTTTTCTGTGGCATCGACCAAAGAGGCATAATAGGCTTTGCCAATTGAGTAAAACAAAATAGGCAGTGCCACCAATAAAACAAAGACAAGGATAAATCCTTGCCTTATTTTTAGTGATACTTGCGGTCCTACCACTGACTTTTTAGCCTGTAACCACGGCCACGTAACGTTTCAACTGGGTTGAGGGTGCCTTCTGGGTCTAACTTTTTACGTAGGCGTAAAACAAACACTTCAATTACATTCGAATCAAGGTCGAAATCCTGATCGTAAATATGCTCAGTAAGCTCTGACTTAGAAATAACCTTTTGTGGGTTTACCATTAAGTATTCAAGTACTTTATACTCATAAGCCGTTAGACTTAACTCTTTGTCATCGACCCAAACTTGTTGCGAACGGGTGTGTATTTTTATAGGTCCTGCTGTCATTTCAGGGTTAGCTTTACCTGCACTGCGGCGAATAAGTGCGTTACAACGCGCTGCTAATTCTTCAACATGAAATGGCTTTGTTAAATAGTCGTCTGCACCGGCATCTAGCCCTTCAACTTTATCTTGCCAGCGATCACGGGCTGTTAAAATTAAAATTGGAATTGTCACGCCTTGGGCACGTGCTTTGTTAATTAACTCAATTCCGTCAATTTTAGGTAAACCCAAATCAACCACAGCCATATCCAAAGGGTATTCCGTAATATGAAATAAACCAGCTTCACCATCGTGACATAGATCCACGCTGTAGCGTTCTTTCTCTAATGCATTTCGTAGGTTGTCTGCTAAATGTAGATCGTCTTCAATAACTAAAATTCGCATTTTTTAATCCTTTTTCACTTCGCCGGTTTTTTTATTAATATGTAAATCAACGACGTGGCCGTCAGATTTGAGTATTCGTACGGTATAAAACTCTGGTTTTTCAGTTATTTTAAGCGTTTTACCGCCAATACTTTGTTTAGCAAGTATTACCGCTTTCTTTTTATCCACCGGTTGGTCAACCTTTTTAGTGGGCGTAGCCGAAGCTTGGCTGTTGCTAGCAAAGCTAACACAAGCAATAAAAATGAGGCTTAATAATACGCGCATAACAGAAACTCCTAGACCAGATAACCTTAGTTTAATTAACTAAGTTACTAAAATTCAAGTAAAAACGTTAAATCCGTAATTACATTAGTAATTTTAATTAAAAACGTGTGAACAAATCCTGAATTACAGGTTGGCTTGTAACAACACGCTGTTATTTATACTGGAAACACTTTTTTGAATGGTTTAACAATTGTATTCACGTATACGCCACCTGAAACGTAAGGATCATCAGTTGCCCATTCACGCGCAGCTTCTAGCGAATCAAACTCTGCAATAATAACTGAGCCAGTAAAACCGGCATCTTGAGGGTCTTCATTATCAACCGCAGGGAAAGGGCCGGCGGTAAGTAGCCTGTTTTGTGCATCAAGCTCTTTTAAGCGTTCTAAGTGCGCTGGACGTGCGGCTTTTCGTAATTCAAGGCTGTTTTCAACGTCTGTTGAGTAAATCATGTACAACATAATAGATTCTCACTTAAGTTGTTAAATTTAATTATGCAAATAGTACCACAGAGCTCAAATTTGGCTAACTAAAAGCGTATACACTTAGGTTTACAGTTGGATTTTATTTTTAACGCTAATTGCTTGAAAACCGCTGTATAACACTGGTAGAGTCGCTCAGATACTCAAAATAATAAAAAGGTTTTATACATGAGCGATAATAGAGAGCGATTTAGCTCCCGTCTCGGATTTATACTGGCTGCAGCTGGTTCTGCCGTTGGTATTGGTAATTTAGTGGGTTTTCCCGTTTCTGCTACTAAAAATGGTGGCGGCGCATTTTTATTAATTTATGCTCTATTTGTCGTGTTTATTTGTTTACCCGTGATGATGGCAGAAATGGCCATGGGCCGAAATGCTCAAAAAGATCCGCTCGGTTCATACAAACTTTTAGCAAATAACGATAAAAAATGGAAATTTGCAGGATTTTTAGTCCGTTTTAACTCCATTTATGATTGCCGTTTTTTATATGGTAATTACAGTGTGGATTTTTGGCTACTTGATACAGGCGGGCATGGGTAACTTAGATGCGTTAGCCGACCCAGCCCATTTTGGAACATTTATTAACAGCTACACGGTATTTGCTTATATGGCTGTGGTGGTTGTTATTGTTAACCTTATTTTACTCGGCGGTGTAAAACAGGGCATAGAAAAAGCGGCTAAAGTATTAATGCCAGCATTGTTGGTGATGCTGTTGGCTTTGGTTGCTTATGTTTTAACGCTAGATAACGCATTGGCAGGCGTTGAGTATTACGTTATTCCTGACTTTTCAAAAATGAGTGCTAGCGTATTAAATGGTGCATTGAGTCAAGCGTTCTTCTCTTTATCGCTAGGTATGGGTATTTTAATGACCTATGCGTCTTATATTTCTAAGAAAGACGACATAGTTAGTAGTGCAAAAATGGTGGCTATTACAGACTCACTAGTCGCGTTTGTTGCCGGCCTTATGGTTTTACCCGCTATATTTAGTTTTGACCCAAATACTAACCCGGAGTCGTTATCAGACTCGTCTGTATCAATGATTTTTGTTTATTTACCTAAAATTTTATTAGCATTACAAAACGATATTGGCTATGTAGGGGCTTCAGTTGTCGCCTTTTCATTCTTTTTACTTGTATTTTTTGCAGCAATAACGTCTTTGGTTTCAATTGTAGAAGTACCAACGGCAACATTGAGTGATCGTAAAGGTATTAGTCGTAAAAAAGCTTTAGGTATACTAACGCTTAGCACAGGCTTACTTACAATTATATGTACTATGTCGTTTGGTATGGTTGACAGTTTAACGTCGTTTACCAGCTATGGCGGTGCCAGTAAGAGCTTTTTTGATATTGTAGTTGATGTATTTTACGACACTATTTTACCTCTAAATGGCTTAATGGTGTGTTTGTTTGTAATGTATCGATGGAAAAAAGCGCGTTTAACACAGGAACTAAGCCAAGGTTCACCTAGCTACGAAGGCAGCATGATGGAGAAATACGTGAACTTTTCTCTTTCAACGTTTATCCCATTTATTTTAGCTGTGATATTTATAAACACGGTTGCTACCAAGTTCTTTGGTTTAAAGTTATTTGGCTTTTAAAATGTAAAGTATAAAAAAAGCCGCGCTTGCCGCGGTTTTTTTGTGCCTAACATTTAGGTTAAAGCACCTGAGTCTAAATAACTCCCAATACCTAGAGTAAACATCCAAATTCCCCACAAGCTATGCTCAATAACACATACAAAGGTTGAGCGGCTTTGAGCGTAAGTATACGAAAATAACAACCCGCCTAAAAAAGCTAAACATACCGCAATCAAATTTGCATAAACTATATGAGCCAGTGCAAACACAGTGGCACTTACAATAATTCGCATACTTTTTTTAGGCATAATGTGTTTATAACGATGAAAAAAATAGGTTCTGAAAATTAGCTCTTGAGGGATAACCGACAACACGGGGTATAGCAGTAACAAAAGCAGCCAATCATTAAAAGAATTACGAGGGAGGGCAAACCAGTTTTCTTGATGGATGATCCCGTAAAACATACCAGAGAAAACGGCGCCTAATAAAAAGAAACTAAACAGACGATTTTTTACAGCAGAAAACTGTCCAAAGCTGGTAAGCCTGAAGCGTTTAAAGTGTGGATCGCTCAACAAAAGCATGCAACATACGCTCATTAATATTATAAGCGCAGGAAAAAGCCAATTTGCTAAATGGCTGCGTAAGCTAAAGCCTACTAGCGGTAAAAAAATAAATATGAGGGTAAATTCAAACCAACGGTATTGATTAGCGTTCAAGGTCGTCTCAGGCTGTTTTTTTATAAACTAACAAGCTAAGACGACATTTTTATGACGAAAACTAGTTTACAGCTTCGTCATCATCAGGGAGGTATTTGTAAAGGGCAATAATTGTGGCAAAAATACTAACAAACGTAATAGCCATCAAGCCAAAGACTTTAAAGTTTACCCAAAAGTCGAGTGAAAAGTTATACGCTATGTATATGTTAAGTGCTGCAATACCTGCGGTAATAGCTACCCACATTAAGTTTAATTTATCCCATAATGGCTCTGGCACGGTTATTTTTTTATCTGTGTCATTTGCGTTTTCTAAAATAGCGGTTAGTGCCTTTTTTACTAAGTTTTTATTGAGTATGTAACGACTCACAAGCAGCATAATGCTGAAACCCGCGTATATAATAGTGGCTTTCCACTTTACAAATTGCTCATCATGAAACACAAGCGTTAAGGTGCCAAACACGGCGGCAATAGAAAAGAAGATCCACTGGCGGGTCGGTACTTTCCCATGTTTGTAATAGCTAAATATGACTTGAATAAGCGATGTTGCAATTAATAAAGCTGTTGCCCAGTAAATATCTACAAGCTTAAACACTGCAAAAAACAGTATAAGTGGAATGTATTCAATTAATGCGTGCATATACTACCTAAATTATACAAAAATAAATTACAGCGTTTTTACCACATAACACTTGGTAACTACAAGGTTGACTTAAAGCCCTGTAAGCCTTAGCCTGCGTGGCTTTATTTATTCATCATTATATTCCCACGCTAAACGTATTCATTGTTTACGTGTATTTAGGAGCCTTATATGAACAAAACTCAACTTATTGCCGAAATGGCAAAACACAGTGAACTCACTAAAAAAGATTCACAAGCCGCTCTTACAAGTATTCAAAAAGTGATTACTAAATCGTTATCTGAAGGTGATCAGGTGCAAATTAATGGATTTGGTACGTTTGCACTTAGCTATTATCCGGCACGCACTGGGCGCAATCCACAAACGGGCGAGACAATCGAAATAGAAGGGGCTAACAAGGCCGTTTTTAAACCAGCTAAAGCACTTAAAGATCGCCTTTAATACTTCACTTCTACTTACCTTTTTATTTGTACTATCTAGAACAACGCTCTTTTAACGTCATGTAGATTATTCATTAATTATAAATAATTTACATGGGGTTATATCATAAATTAAAATTTAATATAATTTTCAATGACTTAAATTTGGCATCCGTTCTGCTTATTGTTTAGTGCGTTAAACACTTAATTAATTTATAAGGAGAGCCAAATGAATACATTACAATCGCGTACACCCCTAAAAGGTAAAAAAATTGCCATTTTAGCCACTGACGGTTTTGAACAAAGTGAATTGTTTTCTCCTCGCGATGCATTATTAAATGCGGGTGCAGAAATAGAGATCGTCTCTATCAAAGAAGGTCAAATAACTGGATGGAATGAAGATAAATGGGGCGAAAAAGTATCAGTAGATAAACTCGTCACCAATACAAACTCTGCTGATTACGATGCATTAATGTTACCCGGTGGGTTATTTAATCCAGACAGCCTTCGTCAAGACAAACACGCAAAAGCCTTTATAGACGGCTTTTTTGGTGCAGAAAAAAACAAACCAGTTGCTGCAATTTGCCATGCACCATGGTTACTGGCAGAAATTAACAAGTTACGTGACCGCACAATCACTTCTTTCCCAAGTATTAAAAGCGATTTAATGAATGCAGGCGCAAACTGGGTAAATGAGGAAGTGTGTGTAGACAGAGGTTTAGTAACCAGCCGCAGCCCAGAAGATTTAGATGCTTTTAACGCTAAATTTATTGAAGAAGTGCTAGAAGGTAAGCATAAAGCACACTAAATTTTAATAATGAAAAAGGGCATTTAAATGCCCTTTTTATGTGTTTAAATCTAAGTTTACT
The DNA here is from genome assembly GCF_000241365.1 of Pseudoalteromonas sp. BSi20480. NCBI lineage: Bacteria > Pseudomonadati > Pseudomonadota > Gammaproteobacteria > Alteromonadales > Pseudoalteromonadaceae > Pseudoalteromonas > Pseudoalteromonas sp. BSi20480. Next base: position 11,978 of record NZ_BADX01000043.1, read on the forward strand.
TAAAGCTCTGTAGCGGCTTTCATGTTGCTAACAAACGTTTTTAGTTGTGCTGTCATTGCATCTAAATCATCAAGATTGGCTTCAATAATCTTTACCACTGCAGAGCCTGAAATGGCACCGGCTGCTCCTGCATTTAATGCTGATTTCACATCGTCTGGCGTTGAAATACCAAAGCCTAATAGAGCAGGGGCTGCATGGTACTCTTTTAATTTATTTACAATATTACCAGCGGGCATTTGTGCTTTGGTATCAGTACCTGTTACGCCTGCACGTGAAAGTAAATAAGTATAACCGCGTCCATATGAAGCACACTGGCGAAGAGTGTCGTCATCTGCATTAGGTGTTGCAATAAATATTGGGTCAACCCCATTGTCCATTGCAGCCTTTCTAAACATTTTAGACTCATGCAAAGGAACATCCGCTACCAAAATAGAGTCTACCCCTACGGCTTTTGCATCTTTGTAAAACGCTTCTAAGCCACGTTTAAACACTAAGTTTGAATATAATAATAAACCAATTGGAATATCTGCATTGTATTCACGAATTTCTTTAATGATGTCAAAGCAATCTTGGGTGTTAATATTCACATCAAGCGCACGAATATTAGCGGCTTGGATAACAGGGCCATCGGCTATTGGATCTGAAAAGGGAATACCCAGCTCTAGTCCGTCAGCACCACCATCAATTAAGCTTTTAATGATAGCAATGCTCTGCTCTTTACCTGGATCGCCAATAGTCACAAAGGGAACAAACGCACCTTGATCTTTCTCATTAAGTGCAGCAAACATAGCGCCATAACGGTCCGTCTTAACTTGGCTCATAGCTGGCCTCCTTCAGATAATACTTTGTGTACATGTGCTAAATCTTTATCGCCACGGCCACTTAAATTAATTACGATTACACTGTCTTGCGTCTGCTCTTCTGCATATTTTAGCGCGTAGGCTAAAGCATGGCTTGACTCCAGAGCCGGAATAATACCTTCGTTTTTAGCTAATGACTGAAACGCGTCAAGTGCCTCAGTGTCACTGATACCTACATATTGTGCACGGCCAGTTTCATGTAAAAATGCATGCTGTGGGCCTACCGCTGGGTAATCTAGACCCGCTGATACAGAGTATGATTCTTCAATTTGGCCATCATCGTTTTGCATAATGTAAGTGTATGTACCGTGTAGTATACCTTTAGTACCCTTACAAATAGTGGCGCCGTGTTCATGGGTGTCTAAGCCTTTACCCGCTGGCTCTACACCAATTAGTTTTACGCTAGGCTCGTCAATAAAATCGGTAAACATACCTATAGCATTTGACCCACCACCCACGCAGGCTATAACGGCGTCTGGTAAGCGACCTTCAGCTTCAAGCACTTGTTGCTTGGCTTCTTCACCAATTACTTTTTGGTATTCGCGAACAATTGTTGGGAATGGGTGAGGGCCCGCCGCAGTTCCTAGTAAGTAGTGCGCTTCTTGGTAGTTAGCTGACCAGTCACGTAGCGCTTCGTTTACGGCATCTTTTAATGTGCCAGAACCCGCTGTAACAGGAATGACTTCTGCGCCCATTAATTTCATTCTAAATACATTAGGTTGTTGGCGTTCAACGTCTTTCGCACCCATGTATATACGACATTTTAAACCTAAAAGTGCGCATGCTAAAGCAGTAGCAACACCATGCTGACCTGCGCCGGTTTCAGCAATCACTTCTTTTTTACCCATACGTTTTGTTAATAACGCTTGGCCAAGCACCTGGTTTGTTTTGTGTGCACCACCATGAAGTAGATCTTCACGCTTTAAGTAAAGTTTAACCTTTGGGTTTTTAACTAAATTACGCGTTAAAGTAAGAGGCGTAGGGCGACCCGCATACTCGTTTAATAATTTGCTAAGTTCTGCCTGGAACTCAGGATCTTTTTGCGCTTTGTTAAATTCGTTTTCTAACTGCTTAAGTGCAGGGACAAGCAACTCGGGTACAAACATACCGCCAAACTCGCCAAAATAAGCTGGATTTTGCATTTTAACCTCAATAATTTCTGATACTTGTAAAAGCATGATGTAATTTGTTTGGGCACTTTTTGCCCGGAGCGTCTTCAACCCCAGAATTTAAGTCAAGGCCTAAGGCACCTTGATAAAGCGCATCTTTAATATTGTCTGGATTTAAGCCACCAGCTAGCATAAACGGTGTTGTTGCATCGCGAAGAAGCGACCAATCAAATACTTTTCCTGTTCCACCAGCTTGTTTATCACTGTGAGTGTCGTACAAGTGGCGGTCAACGCCATTTACAGGAGTAGGTAGCTCATCTTTAATTGCTTGTGCTTTCCAAATTTCACAATTGCTAGGTAACTGTGTACGCAACGCTTTAATGTAATCGTCACTTTCTTGGCCATGTAATTGAACTGCCGCTAATTTTAACACACTTGCGGCGTGAGCAACTTTCTCTGTTGGCTCATCAACAAAAACACCCACAAACTTGAGGGGGGCTGATTGCGTTATGGCTTGGGCGCAATCTAAATCAACACAACGTGGAGACTTAGGATGAAAAATTAAACCGCCATATATAGCGCCCGCATTATACGCAGCTTGCGCATCTTGGCTGCGAGTAAGTCCACATACTTTATTTTCCCCAAAAATAACCCGGCGACATGCTTGTTCTAAATCAACTTCGGCCATCAGCGAGCTACCAATTAAAAAGCCATCGCACAGCGGTGCTAAGCGTTTAACGTCTTGATGGGTATAGATACCTGACTCCGAAATAACAACTCTATCTTCAGGTATTAATTTACGTAGTTTTTCAGTAGTAGCTAAATCGGTACTCAAGTCACGTAAATCACGGTTATTAATACCAATAATTTTAGCATTTAGGTCAAGTGCTCGGTGTACTTCTTCTTCGTTACTTACCTCGGTTAGCACCGCCATATTGAGTGAATCAGCGACCTTATGCAGTGCTGTGTATTCTTCATCATTAAGTACCGAAAGCATAAGTAAGATAGCATCGCCACCATAAATACGAGCCATATAAACCTGATACTCATCTATGAAAAAGTCTTTACAAATAAGTGGCTGATCAACTTGGCTACGTACAAACTCTAGGTAGTCAAAGCTACCTTGAAAGTATTTAGTATCGGTGAGTACGCTCATGCAGCTTGCATATTTTTTGTAAGCTGCAGTGATTTCAGTTAAATCAAAAGGTTCTCTTATTAACCCCTTAGAAGGGGACGCTTTTTTACATTCTAAAATAAATTGCGTACCGGGTGCCGCCAATGCTTTATAAAAATCACGGCTGGTTGGCACCGCTTGATCTTTAAAACTTTCAAGCGGACGAGCGGCTTTTCGTTCAATTAATTCTAGCTTTTTATCAGCAACAATTTTGTCTAATACATTAGCCATGACTTACCTCAATAATTGCATTTAATGTGTCCATGGCTTTGCCTGAACTTAAAAGTGAGTGTACTTGCTGTGCGCCATCTTTAAGTGAGTCAGCTTTACCTGTTAGATATAAAAGAGCAGCAACATTTACCACAATAGCGGCGTTGTGCGCATCAGTGCCTTTGCCTTGTAAAATAGCAACGCTTGCATCAGCGTTATATTGTGGGCCTTCACCTGCTAGTTGTTCAAGTGAATAGTTTGCAAGGCCGAAGTCGCTTGGGTTGAGCGTGTACTGGTTTATTTCACCGTTGTTTAATTCAACAACATGCGTTGGCCCATGAAGGGCAATTTCGTCAGTGCCAGAACCGTGTACGATCATTGCGCGTTGTGTGCCTAATGTTTTAAGCGTTTGCGCCATAGGCATACATAGGGACTCGTCGTAGACCCCCAATAATTGCACATCAGGCGCCGCAGGGTTAGCAAGGGGGCCTAGAATATTAAAAATAGTTCGTGTTTTAAGTGCAGTACGCACACCCATCGCATGGCGCACACCGCTGTGATAATGAGGTGCAAACAAAAATGTAAAGTGTGTTTGCTCAAGGCATTTTGCTGCTTGTTCAGGGCTCATATCTATATTAATACCAAGCGCTTTGAGTAAGTCGGCAGAGCCTGAGTTACTCGACACACTGCGGTTGCCATGTTTTACCATGTTAATACCCGCTGCAGCTGCGACAATAGCGGCAGTGGTGCTGATATTAATAGTATTTGACCCATCGCCACCGGTGCCACAACTATCTGCAAGTTGTGAGCAAGTAGTATTAAAAGCCACTGCGTTTTCACGCATAGATGCCGCAGCTCCCGCTATTTCATCACTCACTTCACCTTTCATTTTAAGACTAATAAGCAAAGCAGTTAGCTCAATATCGCTCATGTTACCTTGCATAATTTCATTAAATAGCGCTTTTGATTGGCTATAACTGAGTGATTGCTTAATCGTAAGTTGCTCAATTGCGTGTTGAACATTAAGTACGTTGGTTAAATGTGTACTCATAACGTCCTCTTAATTATTATTTGTTAGGTAAGCAACACTTTGTTGCAGCAACATAGCCCCGTTGGGCGTTAGTATTGATTCAGGGTGAAACTGATAACCCAGAGCACCGTCATCATGGTGATAAATAGCCATAGGAATATCTTGGTATTGTGCTATTACCTCTATGCTATCAGGTACTTGCGTAGCCATTAATGAGTGGTAACGTGCGACCGGCATTGTCTCGCCCATATTTTCAAACACAGGGTGTGTGCTTAGATCAATAATTGATGACTTACCATGTACGGTTTCACCCGCATGTCCGATTACTCCGCCATAACTTTGTGTTAACGCTTGTTGACCTAAACAAATACCCAGTATAGGAAAGTGGCCTTTACACAGCGCAATAAGATCCATGAGGCAACCAGCATCGCTTGGTGTGCCTGGGCCTGGTGAAAGTACAAGTAATACTTGGCCTTGCTCTTGGCGCATTTTATTAAAAATAGTATCGGCGCTTATGTTATTTCTATACACAACAAGCTCACCACCGAGCATAGTTAGTTCGTCTACCAAGTTGTAACTAAACGAGTCAAAGTTATCTAAAAAGTAAATTTTGATTGGCTGTGATGCACCCATGTTATACCGCCTCGAAAGTTGATTTGATGGCGGTAATAACCGCTTGAGCTTTAGCGCGAGTTTCGTTAGCTTCAGATTGCGGGTCTGAGTCAAATACAACCCCGGCACCGGCTTGAACATAAGCCATGTTGTTTTTAACAAAGGCAGAGCGAATAACAATACAGCTGTCCATTGCGCCATCACCGGTTAAATAACCTACTGCGCCACCGTAACTGCCACGTCGTTTTCCTTCTGTTTGGCGAACTAATTCTGCTGCGCGAACTTTAGGCGCGCCTACTAAGGTACCCATGTTCATGCATGCTTGGTAAGCGTGAAGTGCATCAAGTTCTGGTTTTAATGTACCAACAACACGTGAAACTAAATGCATAACTTGCGAATAACGGTCTACTTTTAATAGCTCTTTGGCATGACGTGTACCTGCAACACTAATGCGTGCTACATCGTTACGGGCTAAGTCAACAAGCATTAGGTGTTCTGCACGTTCTTTTTGATCGTTTCTAAGTTCAAGTTCAATACGGCTATCTAAATCGGGGTTTATTTGCCCATTAGCAAATTTACCACGAGGGCGCGTTCCTGCAATTGGATACACTTCTACCTGCTGGTTATTAATATCGTATTTAAGGGCTGATTCGGGTGATGCGCCAAATAAAGCAAAGTCCTCATCGCGCATGTAAAACATATAAGGGCTTGGGTTTTGTTGTTTTAATTGGCTATACGCATGTAAAGCATTAGGGCAAGGCAGCGAGAAAGTACGAGAAGGAACAACCTGAAAAATATCACCGTCTACAATGTTCTTTTTAAGTTTTACAACCTGCTGACAGTAGGTGCTGTCGCTTATGTCTACATTTACCTCACATTCGCCTTTGTTTAATGGGGCGCTGTATTGGGCTGCGTTATCGCAAAGGCTATTTAACTGCTCTAGCTGTTTGCCTACTTCAAAGCAGTTTGCGTGTACGTCTGGGCCGTTAAACACGTTACCGATAAGTTCGGTGGTCTGTTTTTGGTGGTCTATTACAACTAATGTTTCAGCTAAATAAAATACATAATCAGGACAGCTGTTCTCGCCATCGGGAACGTCACTTAACTGTTCAAAGTTTGCAACCATGTCGTAGGCAAATACACCACCTAAAAATAGAGAAAATGGATTGTCGGTGGTGCTTTTGATTGAGTTAATACAAGTTCGTAGGGCACTAAATGCATTATCGGCCACTAGTTTACTTGCTTCATCAATGTCGTTACTTGTACTCAAGTAATTTAGGGTTAGGGTTGTATCGTTTAATTCTGCATTGCAGTTTTTAACATGAGCTTGTAAGTAACTTAACAGCTGGTGGCCATTGTTTGACTGGGCTGTAATCGTGACTGTTTTGCCTTGGCAAACAATGCGCAATGCGCAATCGACTAAAATTAAACTTTTTACACTGTCTTTAGAATCAATTTCAGCCGATTCAAGTAGCAGTGAGTTAGGTTTATCAAGTGCCGCGTACAGCGCAAGTGGACTACTGATGTAGTCGCGTGTTTGCGTAATACTCGTTACTTCACCCGGCGTAGTTGTTATATGACTAAAAATCAAACCTCATTCCCTCAAAAAAATTAAACCCCGCAATGCTGTGCAATGCGGGGTTTGAATAACGATATCTAAATTACAAACAGATCATTACCGTCCCGCTATACCAGGCGCCACCACCAATGATGTGTAAGAGTAATACCGTTATTCATGTTTTCTGCCTCAAATTTATTATGTATTTATTAAAATTTAGTTATAAAAAAACCCGCATATTTGCGGGTTTTGAAATTTTGTCAGACACGACAATTCATCACCCGATAATTACGAGTGCCACCACCAAATTGTGTTTAGGTTTGAATTGTTCATTGTTTTTAATTCTTTATGTGTCTTAAAGTGGCTACAGTAAAACGTATCTAGTGCTTTTGTGTCAAGTGTTTATTTAAAACAATTTAATGAAAAAACTTGTTATACTTGAATAAATACCTTCAAACCTTAATTTTAAGCAGTTTTCTTTTGATAAAATATGATTTACATAGCCACACAACACATTCAGACGGACATTTAACGGTTGAAGAATTATTAAACCGTGCAGTAGATAAAAATATTGATGTGTTTGCTATTACCGATCATGACACTGTGGCAGCTATTAAACCGGCTCAATCATTTATTAAGTCTGAGAATCTTCCGCTGTCATTAATCACAGGTACAGAAATATCGACAAAGTGGGAAAGCTTTGAGATCCACATTGTCGGGTTAAACATAAATATTGATAACGAAGAGCTCGATGTCTTATTAACTGCACAGCAGCAAAAGCGAGAGGAACGGGCTACACAAATCGGCTTTCGCCTTGAAAAAAATGGCTTTGAAGGCATTTACGACCAAGCTAAAGAACTTGCTTTAAATGGACAAATTACACGTGCCCATTTTGCACGTGCATTAATGCAGCGTGGAGTCGCTAAAAATTTCCCTGGAGTATTTAAAAAGTATTTAGGGCGAGGTAAAACGGGGTACGTACCAAGCTGTTGGTGTGATATGCAAACCGCTATTAAAGCAATACATGCAGCAGGAGGGGTGGCAGTGCTTGCCCATCCAAGTAGCTATAGAATGTCTAATAAGTGGCTGCGAAAACTGTTAGTTGAATTTAAAAATGCAGGGGGAGATGCAATGGAAGTAGCGCAACCTCAGCAAGCACCTAGTGAACGTCAATTTTTAGGTGAACTCAGCCGAGAGTACGAATTATTATGTTCACAAGGCTCAGATTTTCATTTTCCGACAAGCTATTTAGAGCTTGGTAAAAATTTATACTTACCTAAAGATTGCCAAGGTGTTTGGCAAGTTTGGGAAGGACAAGAAGGGGCATTAACATGAGTCAATTATTTCATATTCATCCAGATAACCCACAAGCAAGGTTAATAACTCAAGCTGTTGATATAATAAAACAAGGTGGTGTTGTTGTTTACCCTACCGACTCTGGCTATGCAATTGGCTGTAATATTGGTAATAAGCAAGCCAAAGAGCGTATAGAGCGTATTCGTGGCATTGATAAAAACGACAATTTTACACTTGTATGTCGTGATTTATCAGAGTTATCTACTTATGCACGCGTTGATAATCAATTATTCAGACTGATTAAAAATAATACGCCGGGACCTTATACCTTTATTTTTAAAGGCACAAAGGAAGTACCTAAGCGTTTATTAAACGATAAGAAAAAAACGATTGGCATACGTGTTATTGAGCACCCAATAGCATGTGCACTGTTAGCCGAGTTGGGCGAGCCACTAATGTCATGTTCGCTTATCTTACCCGGACAAGAATTTACAGAGTCGGACCCAGACGAGATTTTAGATAGGCTTGATAAGCACGTAGATCTTATTATTCACGGTGGATACTTACCAGAGCAGGCAACAACCGTTATTGATTTGTCCGAGGACGATGTAAAAATACTGCGTGTTGGCTGTGGTGATGTGAGCCCGTTTGAGTAATTAAACGTGGCTTCAACGACTAAACTTCCACCAGTAATTAATGAGCCAGTGCAGCAAAATCTGCCACTGGCTTTTTTGCATGGAAAGGCCGTTGTTGATAAACCTGAAGACTTATATATTCCACCCGACGCACTTGAAGTTATTTTAGAAACCTTTGAGGGGCCGCTTGATTTACTTCTTTATTTAATAAAAAAACATAAGCTTGACGTACTTGAGCTTTCAATATTTAGTATTACAGAACAATATGTTAGCTATGTTGAAATGATGAGCGAATTTCAATTAGAGCTAGCTGGTGAGTATTTAGTCATGGCGGCATTGTTAGCGCAAATAAAATCACGGCTGCTTCTTCCTGTTCACGAAGAGCTCGAAGAAGAGGAAGACCCTCGTGCTGAACTAATTAAACGCCTACAAGAATACGAGCAGTTTAAAAAAGCAGCTGAAAATTTGGATGATATTCCTCGTGTTGGCCGTGATATTTTCGTTGCTCATGCGGTAATGCCCATTAACGACGATAAAAGCAAAAACCTACCCGAATTAGAACTCAAAGATTTAATGCTTGCCTTAAGTGAAGTTATGGCGAGAGCTAAAACCTTTGAGCATCATCAAATAACAGCAGAGGTGTTATCAACCCGCGAGCGCATGAGCCAAATATTACAACAGCTTTCCAAAGCAAAGAGTGCAATTGTGTTTAACGAACTTTTTAAAGCATCAGAAGGTCGCAGCGGGGTTGTCGTAAGCTTTATAGCTATACTTGAGCTTATCAAGGAAGGGCTTATTACTTGCCTGCAAGTTAATGAAGAGAGCTTAATATACGTAAGTCTCACTGAATAGCCGCTTCGAGTAAAACTGAAACACTCTCTTTAACCACTAAATTCCCCTATGTAAACCACTTATGTGCATATACGCACACAAGCTGTTTGCACATGCTATTTTACTGCGCACTTCTTTTCTATATCTTGTCGTTATCAAAACACAGGATATTAATTATGTTTAAAAACACACCACTCTCATATGGGTTAGTTGCCATTATATTGCATTGGTTGATGGCGTTTACCGTTATTGGCTTATTTGGTTTGGGTTTATACATGGTTGAACTTACCTACTATGACAGTTGGTACAAAGGTTCTCTTGATTTACATAAAAGCATTGGAATTACGCTTGCAGCTATTTTGATTTTTAGAATTTTATGGCGTGTTTTTTCTAAACAGCCAAAACCGCTAGGTACAAATACTAAAGTCAATCAACTAGCACATACTGCCCACATAGCTATGTACATTTTATTAGCTGTGATTGTGGTAGCTGGTTATTTGATCTCAACTGCTGATGGAAGGCCCATTGAAGTTTTTACCCTGTTTAATGTGTCTGCTCTCGACTTTGTTTTTGATGATCAAGCTGATATAGCAGGAAAAGTTCATTACTACGGTGCATGTATATTAATTGGTTTTGTTGTTTTACATGCATTGGGTGCACTAAAGCACCATTTTATAGATAAAGATAAAACTTTAACAAGAATGATTACCCCATTGAAGGAAGATTAATATGAACAAACTATTACTAAATACAGCTGTATCGGCGGCTCTCGTTTTATCAGCATCGGCTGTAAATGCTGCTGAATATGTTATTGATACAAAAGGGGCGCATGCTTTTGTGAACTTTAAAATAAAACATTTGGGTTACAGCTGGCTACATGGACGTTTTAATACGTTTGACGGTGAATTCAATTATGACGCAGAAAAACCTAATGCTTCACAAATAATGGTAAATATAGATACAACCAGTCTTGATTCTAACCATGCAGAGCGAGATAAGCACTTACGTGGTAAAGATTTTTTAAATGTTGATAAATACCCAACGGCTACATTTAAAAGTACTAACATTACATTTAACAACGATGATTCAGGCAAAGTAACTGGTGATTTTACATTACATGGTGTGACAAAAAGTATTACCTTTGAAATAGATAAAATAGGTGAGGGTCAAGACCCGTGGGGTGGTTACCGTGTTGGATTTGAAGGCGAAACAAGCCTTAAATTAAGTGACTATGGCATTAACTATAATTTAGGACCTGCGTCGACGCATGTTGATATTGGGTTATTTATTGAAGGTATTCGTAAATAAGCAGGGCTGTAATTATACAACTAACTTTGGAAGCGCCACATTACGTGGCGTTTTTTTCTTAGTTCATTCTTGTTTTTAGCAATGGCTTTAAATGCTCGGGCAACCACTTTGATAAGGCATTTATGTATGCATCAGTTTGTTTGATTACTTTAAGGTGTTTGTTTAGCAAAGCAATATTTTTAATCCCTTGCTCGGTTTTAGTGCAACCTATAAAACCATAGCTTAACGCAGGTGCTTCAGTTAATGGTCTTTGGGTTAAGTTATCTTGAAAGTTCATAGATTTAGCTAAATAAAAATGTTCACTTGGGTAGCCAAGTAAAATATCAATGCGTTTTAAGTTAAGCATATAGGTAAGACTAGCTAAGCTATCTCGGGTAGGGCGAATAACAATGTCAACATCGGGCGTTT
>NZ_BADX01000042.1:0-1752 GCF_000241365.1 Pseudoalteromonas sp. BSi20480
TGTTAACACCAAGCGACTTTGTCGTATCTTAATTACCAAGCGATTCTGTCGTAATCGCTAATTACCAAGGGAATTTGTCGGTCACTTTTTTACGTGTCTGTTAGTGTTTTGTTTTTGGAATACTAATAAGGCATGTTGAGGATGATTGTGATGGATTCAAAAGCTCAACTCACTGTTGATATTATTGCTAAAGTAGCAGAAAACAGAATAACAATTGGCAATGCAGCAAAGTTACTTAACAAGTCACGACGTACAATTGAACGCTACGTCAAACAATATCAGCAAGTCGGTATTCAATTTGCTATTCATGGTAATCGTGGCAAAGCCCCGCCAAATAAAACACCAGTATCAATTAAAAAAGCCGTGCAAACTCTGATTAAAGAAAAGTATTTCGACTTGAATCTGCTTCACTTAGCTGAGCAGTTAGCAATCAATGAAAACATCGTAGTTAAGCGCGAGACCCTACGAAGTTGGGCGCATGATATCCACCATGTTAAACGCGCTAAACGAAGACGTAGTAATGTTCGCAAACGCAGAGAACGCATGGAAGCTCCGGGATTAATGATGCAAATGGATGGTAGCCCTCATCGTTGGTTTGGTGATAAAAAGCACTGTTTAGTTATCATGATTGACGATGCTACTAGTGAAGTATACGCCGAGTTCTTTCCTTCAGAAACGACCGTAGGTTGCTTAAAGGTAATGCGAGAATGTATTGAAACCCAAGGTGTGTTTAAAACGCTTTATGTAGACAGAGCTGGTATATTCGGCGGGCCAAAGCGTTGCAACTTCTCTCAAATGCAACGCGCCTGTGAAGAATTAGGTATTGAAATAATTTTTGCTAATTCACCACAAGGTAAGGGGCGTGTTGAGCGTGCGTTTGATACCTTCCAAGACCGACTTGTGCCGGAGCTTAGGTTAAATAATATCAATGATATTGCTGGGGCTAATGCTTACCTTAAACATGTCTTTATTCCTCAATACTGGCAAACTAAAATACAAGTGAAATCGAAACAACGTTCTGAGTTCACACCATTATCAAAACACACCAACCTAGACGATATCTGTGTCATCAAAGACCATCGTAAGATCCGCAATGACCACACCTTCAGCTACGGTAACAAGTTCTATTTGATTGATTCACCGCTAAAACATTCCATAGCTAATCAGAAAATTGAGATCCGAAACACCAGCAAGAAAGGCTTCACCGCACACTTCGCAGGGCGGCAACTCAAGGTATCTGAAGTAAATGAGCCAAGTAAGCTTGAATCAGAAGACTTAGCAGTACAAAAGAAACTAGAGGTGTTGGCATTAATCGAAAAGCTTGGAAGTATCAGTGCAGCCTCACGTCAAAGTGGCGTATCGCGAGATACTATTCACCGTCACTTAAAGCTGGTTAAGCAAGGAGGGGCTGATGCTTTAAAACGTCAAGAGACTCCAAACCTGCGACATAAAAATTGTGTAGATCAAGCGATAGAAGATGCGGTTGTGCAATTCTCAATTGAGCATCCACATCTTGGTCAACAGAAAGTCGCAATGAAGCTGACTGAGTCACTTGGTGTTGATATTAGTGCAGGTGGTGTGCGCAGCATGTGGCTTAGAAATAACTTGAACACTACCGCACTGAGGGTTGAAAGATCGCAAGTGTTACAAGAAACCGCACAAACTGTAGCCAGTTAAATAACTGGCTGGTATGCTATTTACGTCAAAGTCGCTCGGTAATTAGACCGACATAATCCCTTGGTAATCACACTA
>NZ_BADX01000041.1:0-15304 GCF_000241365.1 Pseudoalteromonas sp. BSi20480
AGTAGTGGTCTTTTTTTATTATTCAGTGGAAAGCTGCTGTTACCATTTCTTTTTTGGAGCAAACAGCACATCTAAATCGTCTTGTTCTTGCTCGTTTTTCTTTTTTAGGGCGCTTGCGTTAGATGCTTTTAGCTCGACGCTAATTTCCTCTAAGTAACGTTCCACTTCTTGACGTTTAGCATTTACATATTCGTCTGAATAAGGCACTGCACTAAGCGTTGCGTAGGCTTTTTCAAAATATTGTCTAGCAGAGCCAACCATACTCGCAGAACGTGCGGAAATACCGCGTTTAATTTGGCTTTCTATATTTATTTTAAGCTGCAATTTCTCAAGCAGTTTGTCTTCGCCTGTAAATACTTGGCTATTAACACGGCCCTTAGTGTGTTCAGAACGTAGGATCACACGTAATTTTTTAATCCCTTGAATTAGCGCAACAAGCTGTTTGTCGTTACTTGGTAATGCTAATGACTCACTACTGGTTCCTTGCACCGGGTTAGAGAGATGCTGTTTCATTTCTTCTAAACGGCTCTTTAGCGCTTTTGAGGTTGGCGAATGCGTAACCATTGTTTTGAGTGCTTCGGCAATTCGGCTTTGTAGAACCCTAATAACGTTTTCAGATAGCGGAATATTAGCCTGGTTCATTAATGCTTCTTCAGTTTCTTCAATGATCGCCTTTTGTTTTGTGAGTTCTTTTCGGCGCTCATTTTCTTGTTTTTCTTTGTGTTGCTGAACAGCACTTACCCAAAGTGCAATCACAACCAAAGCAACTATAAGGACAATTATAATAGACACGATCATGGTGTAATTCTCGGATTCATAACCTAATTTTTTAATATTACATTAAATATAAGCCATCGGGGTAGTTTTGCGCGAATTAACTTCAAATTAGGTAAATTAACTGTCGTTAAATATAAGGACTATGAGATTAATTCGTCTAATCTTGGCTACCTCAAGTATATTTATTATGCTAGCCTTGAGCACCACTTCGATAAATGCACGCTATAAGCTTAATCAACGCTACCAGTAAAACTGATCTAGCTTTATAGAATTGCCTTTATTTATAATAAATTACAACGTAAAAATGCAACCATGAAATTACAACAACTCAGATACATAGTAGAAGTACAAAATCATAAATTAAATGTTTCAGCAACGGCTGAGAGTTTATTTACCTCACAGCCTGGTATTTCTAAACAAGTACGTATGTTAGAAGATGAGTTAGGTGTTCAAATTTTTGGGCGAAGTGGCAAGCATTTAACGCATGTAACTAGTGCCGGTGAAGATATTATAAATATCTCGCGAGAGATACTTTCAAAGGTAGAAGGTATAAAAGCGGTAGCTAACGAGCACACATTACCAGACCAAGGTAAGCTCAATATAGCAACAACGCACACTCAAGCACGTTATGCTTTACCTAGTGTGATTCAGGGGTTTATGAAAAAATACCCTGCAGTATCATTGCATATGCACCAAGGTACACCGCAACAAATATCTGATGCCGCAGCAAGGGGCGATGCCGATTTTGCCATTGCAACTGAAGCGCTTCATTTATACTCTGATTTAGTTATGTTGCCTTGTTATCATTGGAATCGCAGTATTGTTGTTGCAAAGGATCATCCACTTGCTAAAAAAGCCAATAGTTTAACGGTAGCAGATATTGCCGAATACCCGCTAATTACTTATGTATTTGGTTTTACGGGTCGCTCTGAATTAGACAAAGCATTTAGCGCCCATGGGTTAGAGCCGCATATTGTATTTACGGCGACTGATGCCGATGTAATTAAAACCTATGTTCGTTTAGGGCTTGGCGTAGGGGTAGTGGCTTCAATGGCGATTGATGAAATCACTGATACTGATTTAGTCTGCATTGATGCAAGTCACTTATTTGAAGCTAGCACTACAAAAATTGGCTTTAGAAAAGGCAGCTTTTTACGTACTTATATGTATGACTTTATAGAACGATTTGCGCCGCATTTAACTAAAGAGCGAGTGGAGCGCGCGAGTTTATTACGTAATCAAGATGATGTAGATAAGTTATTTGAAGATATAGAGTTACCTGTAAAGTAGCACTGGGTCTGATAACAAAAACCGACTATTTATTGATAGTCGGTTTTTTTGTTTAAGGTTAGCCTAACACTCGATAATGTTAACGGCTAAACCACCACGCGCGGTTTCTTTGTATTTTGTTTTCATATCATTACCTGTTTCAAGCATGGTTTTTATTACTTTATCAAGTGATACTTTTTGCTCGCCACTACCACGAATTGCCAATCGAGAAGCATTGATGGCTTTTATAGCCCCCATCGCATTACGTTCAATACAAGGAACTTGCACTAAGCCGCCAACAGGATCGCACGTTAAACCTAAATTATGCTCCATGCCTATTTCAGCTGCGTTTTCAACTTGTACAACATTTCCACCCACAATTTCAGTTAATGCTCCAGCGGCCATTGAACACGCAACACCTACTTCGCCTTGGCAGCCCACTTCGGCGCCAGAAATAGACGCATTTTTTTTATATAAAATACCAATTGCAGCGGCTGTTAGTAAATAACGTGTGGCTATGTCGCGGTCTACTTCTTTTACAAATGTATGATAGTACATGAGCACAGCGGGTAGAATGCCAGCAGCACCATTAGTGGGGGCTGTTACCACTCGTCCACCGGCGGCATTTTCTTCATTAACGGCAAGTGCAAATAGATCGACCCAATCCATTGCTCTGAGTGGATCGTTGCTCACTTCGATATTCAGTTTTAAGTATAGGCTGGGGGCACGTCGTTTTACTTTTAAACCGCCAGGTAAAATTCCTTCAGTACGCATTCCGCGCTCAATACAGGCTTTCATTACTTGCCAAATATGAAATAACTCATCTTTTATAGCGTCTTCGGTTCGAAGTGTGCGTTCGTTTTTCATCATCAAGCTAGATACACTCAGGCCTGAGTCTTTACACATTTCAAGTAGCTCTTTTGCGCTACTAAAAGGGTATGGCGCTGGGTTCTCTTCTCTAATATCGAGCGCTGCTTGCTTTTCGTTTTCAAATTCTTCGTCGGTAACAATAAAGCCGCCGCCGATAGAGTAGTACACTTTGCTATAAAGCTTTTCACCATTATTTGAAGCAATAATCTCCATTGCATTAGAGTGCTTTGGGAGCGTTTTACGACGATGAAAAACAATAGCACCTTGCTTAGGAAAGTTGGCTTTGTGTGTTTGGTTTAAATAAATAACTTGTTCTTGCTCGATAGTTAATAAAATATCATCGACTAAATCGGCATCGATTGTTTCTGGGTCATAGCCTGCTAAGCCAAGTACAACAGCTTTGCCAGAACCATGACCTATACCTGTTTGACCTAACGATCCATATAACTCTACTTTTATATCGGTAACACTTTTTAATAGCTGTTTTTCATGGAGTTCATTAACAAATAAGCGTGATGCGCGCATTGGGCCAACGGTGTGTGATGACGAAGGGCCAATACCAATGCTAAACATATCAAATGCACTGATCATAGTGTGTGTCTCTTATTAATTTACTCAGCCCGAGGCTGCTCTTTGAACGGTCGAGCATAATAACGCGGAATTGTTAGCATGTAACTATTATTAACGAAGATTTAAACTGGTAAGGCTAGTTGTTTTGTAAAGTTTTTTATAATGCTAGCAGTTGCTCCCCAAAGTAACCCATGGGGGGTGACAAACCCCTGCAGAGTAATTTCTTTACCAAAACGTTGAAATGGCAAAGGTTGCCAGTTAGCTTCAGTACTTAATTCATTTAAGGATAGTAAAAAGCTGGCTTGTACTTCATTGTGATCGTTTTCCCACTGCGTATTTTTATTTAAAACACATACGTAGGGACGAATACTAAACCCTGTTAAAGTGGAGTACTCTGGTAAATTGCCAAGGATACTTACATCTTTGTGCGCAATGTTTAATTCTTCTTTCAATTCACGTAGTGCCGTTGTGCGAAGCGTTTTGTCACTTGCCTCAAATTTACCACCGGGTAAGCAAATTTCACCTGGGTGATGATGCAAATAAGTAGGGCGCTTACACAGTAAAATATGTGCATGTCCGGCTACATCTATAATGGGCAACATAACGGCACTGGCGCGTTTATTTCGAGAGTCTTTTATTTGATTTGGCGCAGCGGTTGGGCTTAATTGAAAGCGCGTTTTAATAAAGTCACTATTCAAGATCACCTACTCTTTAATAAAGGTAAAATTTTATTTACCTTATCGTAAGTCTCTTGGTATTCCAATTCGACTTTAGAATCAGCGACAATTCCGCCTCCGGCCCAACAGTAAATATGCTGCTTATAGCAAACTAAAGTACGAATAGTAATACTGGTATCCATATTACCGCAGGCACTTAAATAACCTATAGAGCCACAGTAAACGCTGCGCTGATGAGGTTCTAGTTCTTCTAT
Organism: Pseudoalteromonas sp. BSi20480; assembly: GCF_000241365.1. Lineage (NCBI taxonomy): Bacteria > Pseudomonadati > Pseudomonadota > Gammaproteobacteria > Alteromonadales > Pseudoalteromonadaceae > Pseudoalteromonas > Pseudoalteromonas sp. BSi20480. The sequence goes on from NZ_BADX01000041.1 coordinate 4,418, forward strand.
AATTTCCATCGCGCGTATTTTGGGGGCCCCAGTAATAGACCCACCAGGAAAAGCGGCCTCGAGTTGATCAACGGCTGTTTTATTAATATCAAGTTCGGCGGTCACTGTACTTACTAAATGGTGTACGGCCGGAAAACTTTCAATTGCAAATAAAGAAGGCACTTTAACGCTGCCGGGTTTGGCTACTTTACCTAAGTCGTTACGAAGTAAATCTACAATCATCACGTTTTCTGCGCGATCTTTGGATGAGTTTGCAAGTTTTAACGCTTGCGCACTATCTTCGTGGGCGTCAGCTTTACGTGCAAGTGTCCCTTTTATTGGTTTAGTTTCTACAATATTGTTTTGGATCGATATAAAGCGCTCAGGCGAAATTGACAAAATAGCGCCTGCAGGATGATTAATAAAACTTGAAAAAGGCGCTTTATTAGCTTCGCGTAATTTAACATACGCTGACCAAGGGTCACCGCTATATTGGGCTTTAAAGCGCTGCGCTAGATTAATTTGATAACAATCACCGCTTTTTAAATAGTCTTCAATTACAGCAAACTTTTTGGCGTATTGGGTTTGGCTCATATTAGAAAACCACTCAGACGTTAACTCAAACTTTGCGTCAATCAGAGTTGATGCTAAATATTTCTCGTAAAGCGCGCGTCTTTCAACATTTGGCTGTGAAACATAAAACCACGCATTTTGCTTTCTATCAAAAATGAGTGCATCTAAATAAAGGCCTACAGCCATTTGCGGTAAGTGTATGTCTTGCTCTGCTATAGTTGGCATTTTTTCAATTATACGACCCAAGTCATAGCCGAAATAACCTAACCAACCTCCATTAAAGGGCAAGTCAAAAGGTGCTTTTGTGTTACTGAGTTTGCGCAAATGGGTATTCATTATCTCAAAACAGGTTAGCTCACTTGGCTCGCCATTGAATAATGTTTTGTTATCGCTCACTTCAAGCAAGTGTTCAGGTTCTATGGAAATTATGTCGTAGCGACTATTTACATGGTCGCTATTAGCAGAGTCGAGCAGTATGGCATGAGGCAGATGAGAAAAATGCGAAAATACATCAATACAATTTTGTGTTATTGATAATTTTATACAATTATTTTTATTGTTTAGCATTTACTACCCCTATAAGAACTGGCTCCAAACGGGCTGGGAGGGTATCATAAGTCAAATTTTTTTGGCAGCGTTTAGTATAAAATCAACGTTGTAATTAAAACAGTACAAACCACCGTCACCGGTTTGGTATAGATTACGCTTAAGCGTAAAGCTAACTTAAGGAACCATTATGAGTACAATCCGTCAGCAAGACTTTATTGATAGCATTGAAGATGCATTGCAATATATTTCGTTCTACCATCCACTTGATTTTGTTCAAGCATTAGAGAAAGCTTACAATAAAGAACAAAGTAAAGCTGCTAAAGATGCTATTGCGCAAATTTTAATTAACTCGCGTATGTCGGCTGAAGGCAAGCGTCCGCTTTGTCAAGATACAGGTATTATTACGTGTTTTGTAAAAGTGGGTATGGATGTTAAGTGGGATAAAACAGACTTAACAGTTCAACAAATGGTTGATGAAGGTACTCGCCGTGCGTATTTGAATCCAGACAACCCGCTTCGTGCTTCTATTGTTGCAGACCCTGCTGGTACTCGTAAAAACACAAAAGATAATACCCCTTCGGTTGTTCACATCGACTTGGTAGCTGGTGGCGAAGTAGAAGTCATGGTTGCAGCAAAAGGTGGCGGCTCTGAAAACAAAAGTAAAATGGTTATGTTAAACCCTTCAGACGATGTTGCTGCCTGGGTAGAAAAAACACTGCCTACAATGGGTGCTGGTTGGTGTCCACCAGGCATGCTGGGTATAGGTATTGGTGGCACAGCAGAAAAAGCTGCAGTAATGGCTAAAGAGTCATTGATGGATCCGGTTGATATCCATGAGCTTATGGAGCGTGGGGCGGAAACTACAGAAGAAAAGCTTCGTCTAGAAATATTCGAACGTGCAAACAAACTAGGTATTGGTGCACAAGGCCTGGGCGGGTTAACAACGGTTGTTGATATTAAAATTAAAACCGCTCCTACCCATGCAGCATCAAAACCAGTGGTGATGATCCCTAATTGTGCAGCAACTCGTCACGTGCACTTTACTTTGGATGGTTCAGGTCCTGCTGATTTAAAAGCGCCTAAGCTTGAGGATTGGCCTGAAGTGACTTTTGAAGTAGGTGAGGGGACACGTCGTGTAAATTTAGACACGCTGACGAAAGATGATGTTCAAGAATGGAAAATGGGTGAAACCGTTTTACTTTCAGGCACCATTTTAACTGGCCGTGATGCAGCGCATAAACGTTTGCAAGACATGATCAACTCTGGTGAAGGCTTACCTGAAGGCGTTGATTTTGATAATAAATTTATATACTACGTTGGCCCTGTAGACGCTGTTGGTGATGAAGCGGTGGGCCCAGCAGGCCCAACTACAGCAACACGTATGGATAAATTTACCGATATGATGCTAGAAAAAACTGGCATTGTAGGCATGATTGGTAAAGCAGAGCGCGGCCCTGCAACGGTTGAATCAATCAAAGAGCATAAATCTGTTTACTTGATGGCTGTAGGTGGTGCTGCGTATTTAGTATCTAAAGCGATTAAAAAAGCGCGTGTAGTTGCGTTTGAAGATTTAGGTATGGAAGCGATTTACGAGTTTGAAGTTGAAGACATGCCTGTAACGGTTGCAGTAGATAGCGAAGGTGCCAATGCACATACGCAGGGTCCTGCGATTTGGAAGGCAAAAATTGCTGAGCTTGATAGCAAATTAAAGTAATTGTTATCTTTGTTTATGAAGCGAGCCATGTGCTCGCTTTTTTATTTTAAAATCATCAATATTGAATGAAAACTGATCTTACCAGTTGTGTGGTAATTGTTTATATAAATATAAATCACTAAATAACAATTGCTTGCGTGTTAATGGTGGATGTATTAAAAACTTTACGGAAAAATCAATGGTTACGCTAACGTAAACGTAAAGAGGTGTACCCTTGTGTTATTTTAGTTTTAATGTCTATTTTTGTAATTTATTTTAAATTTTTATTTGTTAATAAGTTATAAGTTGATTATTTAATTTAATCACTTGGTGTTTGTTAGCTTTATCATCTTGATGTGTGGCGAACACTATCTTGAAGTGGTAAAGTCTCGACAATTTCCAGCGCGTACACCCTCTCACGGGTCAATTTTTCGGAGTATTTTAAGTGGCTGTGTTTAATCAAGTTGAATTTGATAACCATGAACAAGTAGTCTTTTGTTCTGACAAAGAGTCAGGTTTAAAAGCAATTATTGCTGTGCATAGTACCAAGTTGGGGCCTGCTGTTGGTGGGTGTAGAATGTGGGATTACGCTAAAGATGAAGACGCAGTGTATGATGTTTTGCGTTTATCAAAAGGGATGACTTACAAAAATGCGGTTGCGCGCCTTCCTTTTGGTGGTGGAAAATCTGTCATTATTGGTAACGCCAAAGAAATTAAATCGGAACAACTTTTTCGTGCATTTGGTCGCCAATTAGAGCGTTTAAATGGTAGCTATTACTCAGCAGAAGACGTCAATATTACCTGTGCCGACGTTGCTTTAATGAACAAAGAAACAAATTACGTTCTAGGCCTTGAGGGCAAAAGTGGAAACCCATCTCCTTTTACTGCATACGGTACTTTTTTAGGCATTAAAGCTGCACTGCAGCACCAACGCGGCCACCAAGACTTCTCGGGCATAAAAGTAGCTGTACAAGGTTTAGGGGCTGTTGCTTACGGCTTGTGTCAGCACTTAGCTGATGCAGGTGCTAAGTTGTTTGTGACAGATATAAACCAGGTTGCAATTGATCGTGTTGTTAACGATTTTGGTGCAACAGCTGTTGGTATTGATGACATTTATGACTTAGATGTAGATGTGTATGCACCCTGTGCATTAGGCGCAACCATAAACGATGACACTATACCTCGTATTAAAGCAACCATTATTGCTGGTTGTGCTAATAATCAGTTAGCACAATCACGCCATGGTGAAATTATTCGTGAAAAAGGCATTTTGTATGCGCCAGATTACGTTATAAACGCAGGGGGTATTATTAATGTTTATTACGAAACTGCGCCAGAAGGTTATACCGTTGAGGCCTCTAATAAACACGTTGAGGGTATTTTTAATACGCTAACAGAAATTTTTGCTCGCAGCGAAAAAGAGCAAAAATCGACGCACTTAATTGCAGATGAGCTTGCTCAAGAAATAATACAAAATGGCCTTTAGATTTATATTTAGGTCTTGAAGAAAGGGGATGCATTTGCGTCCCCTTTTTTGTTATTAATGCTATTTTTATGAAACAACGTTACACTTTATTTTTAATTAAGTGTGGTATGTATAATGACGTCAACTTCGAATATGCAGCCTATCGACTTTGATAGCTGGCCTCGTAAACAACATTTTGAACTATTTAAAAATTTTACCCAGCCATACTTTAATGTGTGTGTTCAGCTAAACGCACAAACACTGTTTGATTACTGTAAGGCTCAAAATATATCGTTTTTTCAAGCCTATGTTTATTGCACACTAAAAGCTTGCTTCGCTTATGAACCAATTATGTTACGAATTATAGAATCCAAGCCCTGGTTACTTACAAGCATCCGTGCAAGTGTTGTTGAACTTGATGAAGACGAGTGCTTTGTATTTAGTTATTTTGATTATTTGGGCTCTTTCAAAGAGTTCTCAGCCAATAGCGACAAAGTAAGTAAACAATCTAAGTCAAACTCACTATTTAGCGACGCATTTGCCAATACAGAGGGGCAAGCTGATTTAATTCATATATCTGTTTTACCATGGCTTAATTTTAGCGCTTTTTCACATGCATTTAGCGAAGGGCAAAGTTTAGGGATCCCTAAATTTGTATTTGGTCAATACGACAAACAAGCTGGCACGATGCCACTGTCTGTTGACGTACATCACTCTTTAATGGATGGTCTACACGTTGCGCGCTTTGTAAAGGTGTTACAAGCTGAGTGTGATCATTTTAAATGTAAATGACGGTAGTAAAAAAAGTATTTTAAAAATCTATAATAACCACAGCAGTTGAAAATTCATCCCGGTGAACATATTTATAAAGGCACATATATGTTTAGGGTATTGCCATGATAAATGGACTGTTAATTGGTGTTTTAGTGTTATTTGTGGCGATACTTTGGCAATGGTCTTCTATTCAAGCCTTCCTTTGGCGCAATAAGTATCAACGTATGGGTTTAAGCTCTCAGCAAAAAGATATCTTACTGCGCTGTATGCCTATTTACCGAAAGATGACGGATGCTGATAGAGCCAAACTTGAGAGACATATTGTTTGGTTTTTAAATGAAAAGCGCTTTATTGGTTGCGATGGATTAAAACTCACACCTGCCATGAAACTTATTGTAGCTGCTGATGCCTGCGTACTCGTGCTTAACAAACCGTGGCCTCTTTATACTAATGTAAAAGAAATATTATTGTACCCAAGTGCTTACTATGCCCCACAAACCACGCGAGATAGCGCCGGCTTAGTTAGTTATCATAATACGGTGAGACAAGGTGAATCGTGGCCTGGGGGAACATTAGTACTAAGTTGGCATGATGTATTAGAAGGAAGCCGCTTACCCAGTGATGGGCATAACTTGGTGTTTCACGAATTTGCTCATCAGTTAGATCAGGAAACAGGTAAAACAACAGGTACGCCACTCTTAAAAAGCTCGGCTGATTATAAAGATTGGGCAAGGGTATTTAGTCGTGCTTTTACGCAGCTTAAAAGTCATGTGGCGTATAGTATGCCTCATGTTATTCATAGTTATGGTGCAACAAACGAGGCCGAATTTTTTGCGGTGATCACCGAAACCTTTATTGAAAAACCAGCAGAGTTGCGACGCTACGATCCAGAAATATATAGAATGCTGGTTAACTACTATCAATTTGACCCCATTTCTTGGCATTAAACGTAATAAACTGCGCTTTATCAAATAACGCTGGTAACTTTTGGTTGTTTTTGTTGCAATCGGTTAAAACACACAGCAACAATAAGCGAGAAAGTTATGAAGAAATTGCTGCATACGGCGTTGGCTTTGTCAGTGTCATTAGCTCTTGGGCAAGCACATGCTGAATCAACCGATAAAAAAGATGAACAAAAATGGCAATTAGATTCTCCTAAAGGGCAATTTGTTGACGCTAAAATTAGCGTAGAACAAGGCACATGGATGAACATTGATATTAGCCCAGATGGCAAAACCATTGTATTTGACTTACTAGGCGACATTTACACAATGCCAATGAGTGGCGGTACAGCAACACAATTAACCTCTGATATAGCATGGCAAATGCAACCTCGTTTTAGCCCCGATGGTAAACACATTGCGTTTACTTCTGATCAAGGTGGCGGCGACAATATTTGGGTTATGGATTTAAACGGTGAAAACCAAAGTGCAGTAACCAACGAAACGTTTAGACTATTAAATAGTCCAGCGTGGAGCCCTGATGGCGATTTTTTAGTGGCGCGTAAACACTTTACGGCTAGTCGTTCACTTGGTGCTGGTGAAGTATGGCTATACCATAAAGCAGGTGGTAAAGGGGTTCAGCTGACTAAACGCGAGAACGACCAAAAAGATTTAGGTGAGCCAATGTTTTCACCTGATGGGCGTTATGTGTATTTTTCTCATGATGCTACACCAGGCAAAACGTTTCACTATTCGAAGGATTCTGTAGCGGGTATATATAAAATTAAGCGCTACGATCGTGAAACAGGTGAAATAGAAACAATTATTGATGGTATGGGTGGCGCAATTAGACCAACTCCATCGCCAGATGGAAAAACGCTTGCTTACATTAAGCGAGACGACTTTCAAACTAGTTTGTATCTTTATGATTTAAGCACGGGTGAGCACACTGAGGTATACGATAAGTTAGAGCGTGATATGCAAGAAACGTGGGCTATTCACGGTGTTTATCCTACAATTGCCTGGACACCCGATAATAAAGAATTGGTATTTTGGGCGGGTGGTAAAATTCAATCTGTTGACGTGACTGACAAATCAGTTAGTCCGATTGCATTTAAAGTAGAAACCACTAAAAAGATTCAACCAGCGCTTCGTTTTACTCAAAATTTAGACACTGATGAATTTGACGTAAAAATGCTGCGTAATGTGCAAGTAAGCCCCGACGGTGAAACCGCTATTTTTGAAGCGTTAGGCTATATTTATAAACGCGATTTAGAATCTGGAAAAATTAAGCGTTTAACAAAACAAACAGATCATTTTGAATTATTTCCGCAGTATTCTCGCGATGGTAAAAAAATAGTTTACACCACGTGGAACGATAACAAGCAAGGGCAAGTGCGCGTTGTATCTTCTCGCAGTGGTCGAGGCGACACAATTACACAAGAGCCAGGCAAGTATGTAGAACCAACGTTTAGCCCAAATGGTAAAACGGTTGTCTACCGTAAAGCTAGCGGTGGCAGTATTTTAAATCCTAAATGGTCATTAAATCCGGGGATTTATAGCGTTAGCGCAAAAGGCGGTAAAAGTGAGCTGATTTCTAAAAGTGGATATCAACCACAGTTTGGGGCAGACAACGACCGTGTATTTGTAATGAGCCCATGGCCAAAACCATCGCTCAGTGTTGTAGAGCTAGAAAGCAAAAAAGTATCTAAACTTTATGAATCTGAGCATGCTACTGAATTTAGAGTATCTCCAGATGGGGAGTATCTTGCTTTTGCTGAGCGATTTAAAGTGTATGTTACGCCATTAGTAGAAAGTGGGAAGGCCATAAATATTGGACCTAAAGACAGTAAATTCCCTATAGAGCAGCTATCTGTGCGTGCTGGTGAAAGTATTAGCTGGAGTGCCGATAGCAGCAAACTTTATTGGTCACTAGGGCCTGAGCTTTACCATGCAAGTTTAAACGGTGTATTTGCGATTAACAGTAAAAGCGATGCTGATTTTAAAGTTAAAAATGGCGAAAACATCGGGTTTAGTAAGAAGGTGGATGAGCCAAAAGGCATGATTGCTTTAACTGGCGGTAAAATTATTACGATGAATGGTGATAAAGTCATTGAAAACGGAGTCATAATTACTGATGGCAAGCATATAAAAGCTGTGGGCCCAGCTTCTGAGTTAAGCATACCAAAAGATGCAGAAGTTATTGACGTTACTGGTAAAACTATCATGCCGGGTATTGTTGACGCCCATGCTCATGGTTCTCAAGGGAGCAATGAAATAATTCCTCAGCAAAATTGGAAAAACTTTGCAGGTTTAGCTTTAGGTGTTACGACTATTCATGATCCCTCTAACGACACCACCGAAATATTCACTGCAAGCGAAATGCAAAAAGCAGGTATGATTGTTGGTCCGCGTATTTTCTCTACAGGAACTATTTTGTATGGGGCTAATATGCCGGGTTATACCTCGCATATTGATTCGTTAGAAGATGCTAAATTTCACTTAGAACGCTTAAAGAAAGTCGGTGCTTTTAGTGTTAAATCATACAATCAACCCCGTCGTGAGCAGCGCCAACAAGTCGTTGAAGCAGGTCGCGAACTTGAAATGATGGTTGTGCCAGAAGGAGGTTCGCTACTGCAACATAATTTGAGCATGGTGGTTGATGGGCATACAGGTATTGAGCATTCCATTCCCGTAGAAAACATATACGATGATATAAAACAATTATGGTCACAAAGTGATGTGGGTTACACACCAACGCTTGTTGTTGCCTATGGTGGCATATGGGGTGAAAACTATTGGTATGATAAAACTGACGTGTGGAACCACCCACGTTTAAGTAAATTTGTGCCTCAAAATCAGTTGCTGCCGCGTTCTATGCGTCGTGTTAAAGCACCCGATCATCACTATAATCATTTTAACAATGCACGTGTGTCGGCTGAGCTACAAGACTTAGGTGTTTTAGTTAACTTAGGAGCACATGGCCAACGTGAGGGGTTAGGCGCACATTGGGAAATGTGGATGTTTGCCCAAGGCGGCATGACGCCACTAGAAGCCATACGCGCATCAACACTCGATCCAGCTAAGTACCTAGGGCTTGATAAAAACGTAGGCTCGCTTGAAGTGGGTAAACTGGCTGATTTAATGGTGATTGATGGTGATCCGTTAATTGATATTCGCAGCTCTGATAAAGTTGATTATACAATGATTAATGGTCGTTTATTTAATGCAGAAACGATGAATGAAGTTGGTAAAAAAGCACGCCAACCGCTTTATTTTGAAAAGTAACAATTTTAATTAACGTCTTTAAAAAGCGGCTTTTATGCCGCTTTTTTATTTTAAAAATTATAAACAGCAGGCATAAAAAAACCGCTTAACGCGGTTTCTTTTAAAATCATTAATGTTGATTAAACAACACCACGCGGTAGGCGACAGTCATGATCTTTACGCGCTAGGATTACAATCCACAATTCTTCTGCGGTGTAACCATCTTCACTTTGTGTAACCACAGTGAATGGCGCTTTTTTCTGAGCAGTAACAGGCGCAGCTTTTTTGGTTTTAGTTTTTTTAGCTGGCGCTTTTTCAGCAGGTGCCGGTGTTGCTTTACCACTGCTTAATTCTTTAGTTAGCTCAGCTACGTCAGCTAGGCGTAAGTTTTTTCCGCCATCGATGCTGTACCAGCCTGGTTTAGTTGTAATTTCAGGTTTTTTACCATTAGCAGCTTCATACGCTGCTTCAAAGGCAGATAGTACTTCTGTTTTGTCTAGTTTGCTCATCAGAGACCCTATACGTTGTGAACACAGATAAAGAGAAGCTATTTATACCTATTTTGAATCAGTTTTTCAATTTTTTGCGATTTTCCTTCCATTTTAAAGCAATAAACGCCAAAATTTGCACAAAATTCAGTGCAAAGTAAGGTTACGCGTATGCAACGTCAAGAATTTAACCAATTATTAAATGATATTTTAAAGCCTCACAATATTAAGGATTTTTGCCCAAATGGATTACAAGTTGAGGGTAAAAATGAAATAAAAAAAATTGTTACCGGAGTAACAGCGAGCCAAGCTTTAATTGACGCTGCAATTGATGAGCAAGCAGACGCTATCTTGGTCCATCATGGTTATTTTTGGAAAGGCGAGTCTCAACCTATTACCGGGATGAAAAAGCGGAGAATAGGCGCCTTATTGGCTAACGATATTAATTTATTTGCTTATCACCTCCCTTTAGATATTCACCCAGAGATTGGTAATAACGCGCAGCTTGCAAAATTATTAGATATTGAAATTCAAGAAGGCCTTGAGCCTGTTGCTAACAGTGTAGCAGTGAAAGGGCGCCTTAAAACAGCGCTAAGTGGAGATGAATTTGCATCAAAAATAGCTAAGATGCTTAATCGAGCCCCTCTCACAAGCTTAGTTCGTTCAAGTAAAATACAAACTATTGCGCTGTGTACTGGTGGAGGTCAAGGTTATATTGATTTAGCTGCGGAGCAAGGTATTGACGCTTATTTAACAGGTGAAGCGTCTGAGCAAACTATTCATAGTTCACGAGAACAAAATATTGATTTTTTTGCAGCAGGGCATCATGCAACCGAACGCTACGGTATAAAAGCTCTGGGCGAGCTACTTGCCCTGGAGTACGGTTTTGAGGTTAGCTTTATTGATATTGATAATCCTGTTTAAGTTACTGTGATATTTAAGATTATTAATTTTAGTACTCGTTATATTTTAAAATTTAAAGCCTTGAATTTAACGCCAGTTAAATAGGGGCGACAACGGATAGTGTACAAGCTCTGCTCTAATAGACTTTATTTACTTATATTGAAGTGAGGGCGTGTTTAAATTTGTTGTCTAGTGGGTTAAATGTAAGTTGATAGTGTTCAGAGCGAGGGAAATAGACACGCTTTCTTTATATAC
>NZ_BADX01000040.1:0-5256 GCF_000241365.1 Pseudoalteromonas sp. BSi20480
GTTTTTTTGTGCGCTTTAAATTAACCTAAAAGCTCACCTAACTGTGCACTTACAACTTCTACGGCTTGTGTACCGTCAAGTTTATGGTACTGCGTGTTGCCTGCAGCTGCTTCAGCTTGGTAGTAATCAACCAACGGCATAGTTTGCTCATGGTAAATACCTAGACGTTTACGCACAGTCTCTTCTGTGTCGTCAGCGCGCACAATTAACTCTTCACCTGTTTCATCGTCTTTACCTTCCACTTTTGGTGGATTGTAAACAACATGGTAAACACGACCCGAGCCAGGATGAACACGACGTCCGCCCATACGCTCTACAATTACTTCATCAGCAACATCAAATTCAATAACGTGATCAACTACTACGCCATTTTCTTTCATTGCATCTGCTTGTGGAATGGTACGTGGAAAGCCATCTAGTAAAAAACCTTTTTCGCAATCAGCTTTAGCAATACGCTCTTTAACTAAACCAATAATGATATCGTCAGAAATTAGCTGACCTGCGTCCATTACTTTTTTTGCTTCTAAGCCAAGTGGAGTGCCTTCTTTAATTGCAGCACGTAACATATCGCCAGTCGAAATTTGTGGAATACCGTACTTGTCCATTAAAAACTGAGCTTGAGTACCTTTACCTGCACCCGGCGCGCCCAAAAGAATAATGCGCATATCATTGTCCCCTAGTATGAGAGTTTATTTTTAAAGCCTGAATTCTTCCATAAGCGCCGCTGATACTCAAGCAACTTATACTAATTGCCTAGTTTATAGCGCATAAAAAAAGGAAGCCTAGGCTTCCTTTTTTAATATGTACAATATTTATACTTTTAATAACTTAATATAAATTTATTTGCTTAGCTCTAACATTAATTTATTTAGGCGTGTAACAAACCCTGTTGGGTCTTTTAATGTTCCGCGCTCTGCAAGTAATGCTTGGTCTAATAGTACATGTGACCATTGTGAAAATTTATCTTCATCTTGTTCGTCATTTAAATGTTTCACAAGTTGATGCTCTGGGTTTAGCTCAAACACAGGCTTAGCCTCTGGCGCCGCTTGACCAACAGACTCCATTAGCTTTTGCATTTGCGAACTCATGTCGTTGTCATCACTTACAACACATGCTGGAGAGTCAGTTAAACGGTGTGTGAAACGCACTTCTTTAACATCATCTCCTAAGGCTGTTTTAATGCGTTCTACTAAGCCGGCCATCTCTTTTTCAGACTCTTCTTGCGCTTTCTTTGTCTCTTCATCATCAAGCTTGCCTAGGTCTAAGTCACCACGTGTGATTGACTGAAGTGGCTTATCTGCAAACTCAGTTAGGTGGCTCATCATCCACTCGTCAACACGGTCGCTTAGTAATAATACCTCAATGCCTTTTTTGCGGAAAATCTCTAAATGCGGCGAGTTTTTAGCAGCGGTAAAGGTATCGGCTACCACGTAATATATTTTATCTTGCCCTTCGTTCATGCGCTCAACATATTGCTCAAGCGACACATCTTGCGTCTGTGAATCTGTATGAGTAGAAGAAAAACGAAGTAACTTGCAAATCGCTTCTTTATTTGCAGCGTCTTCCGCAGGGCCTTCTTTCATCACCTGACCAAACTCATTCCAAAATACTTGGTAATCGTCAGCTTTATTTTTAGCCATACGCTCAAGCATTTTAATGATACGCGAGGTACACCCTTTACGAATCGCTTGGGTTACTTTGTTATCTTGTAAAATTTCACGCGATACATTTAATGGTAAATCGTTTGAATCTAATAAACCCTTCACAAAACGTAAGTAGCTTGGCATAAACTGCTCAGCATCATCCATTACAAACACACGTTGAACGTATAGTTTTAAACCACTTTGACGCTCACGGTTCCATAAATCGAAAGGGGCTTTTTTAGGGATATATAAAAGGCTAGTGTACTCAGTTTTACCTTCAACTTTATTATGTGCCCAGCTTAGCGGATCTTCCCAGTCATGGCTCACATGCTTGTAAAACTCTTTGTATTCTTCATCAGAAAGCTCTGATTTATCACGCGTCCACAATGCCGTGGCGCGGTTAATGCTTTCCCACTCACCCGGTACTGCTGGAATCTTTTCGCCATCTTCGCCTTCAGATTCTGGTACTTCTGCTTTGTACATTTGTACAGGCGTAGAAATATGATCTGAGTATTTAGTCACAATGCTACGTAAACGGAATTCGTCTGCAAATTCTTTTTCGTCTTCGCGAAGGTGTAAAGTAATTTCGGTACCACGGCCTTCTTTCTCAATTTCTTGCAGCGTGTACTCGCCTTCACCTTTAGACTCCCACTCATAAGCAGTTGTTTCACCCGCTTTACGTGTGCGAACAGTCACTAAATCGGCAACAATAAATGCAGAGTAAAAACCAACACCAAACTGACCAATAAGTTGTGAATCTTTGCTCTGATCGCCCGTTAAGTTTTTGAAAAACTCAGCAGTGCCCGATTTTGCAATAGTGCCTAAAGAGTTAATCACTTCTTCACGCGTCATACCGATGCCGTTATCTGAAATAGTAACGGTATTGGCCTCTTTATCTGCGCTGATACGAACGCGAAGGTCTGCATCACCTTGGTAAAGATCACCATTTGAAAGCGCTAAAAAACGTAGCTTGTCGGCTGCATCTGATGCGTTTGATACAAGCTCACGTAAAAAAATCTCTTTGTTTGAATAAAGAGAATGAATCATTAAGTTTAATAGTTGTTTTACTTCTGTTTGAAAGCCTAATGTTTCTTTTTGTGCTGCAGTCATTTATATATCTCCAATTAGCAAAGTGTCTGCGTTATGCACTTAATATGGGGGGAGCTAATAGAACTTCAAGGGAAAAAATTAAAAAATGTAATGTTAATTCACACTAAAATGGGCTTGGGCAATGGATGTGAATTGCTTGATTTGTAGTGGGATGTTCAAAAAACAGATCGCTTGCATGCAACTGTAGACGTTTTGATAGCTTTTCACTGTGTGCATTCTTATACAGGTCGCACCCTAAAATAGGGTGGCCTATAAAATGACTATGTATGCGTAGCTGATGAGTACGCCCAGTCAAAGGAGAAAAGCGTACATAAGTTCTAACAGGGTTAGCAAGGCGCTTAATAACGTTAAACTCGGTAACAGCTGGCTTCCCCTCTAGTTTACAAATTTTTACTCGCGGAAATAACTGTGTGTCTTTAGCAATGGGCGCATCAATTTGCCCTCTATCTTCGCTTATACACCCCTGCAGCACTGCTACATAATGCTTTTTTACACTACGTAATTGAAACTGCTTATTTAAATGTTTTGAGCTCACATCGTTTAGGCTTACAAGCATTATTCCCGATGTGCCTAAATCTAATCGATGAACTAATTTAGCGTTTAAAAAGGCCGGCGTTACTCCTTTTTGCCCATTTACTAGACGATAATGTACTGAGTCCCAATTTTCTGAATTTTTCCCTGATAAACTCAGCAACCCACTGGGTTTATTAATGACTAAAATATCGTTATCTTGATACAAAATACTAAACGTATCTATGCATTTTGGCGCTATAAAATTATCGACAATAGGGTTTGATTGGCTGCTTTTCATGCCTATTAATCATTACCTTTAGAGTAAAGTAGTTTTAAATCTAACACTCGTTCACGCAGGTTATCCGCTTTTGCTTTATTTGCCGCAACAGGCTCACCAACAGATACAGAGACTAACGACCACTTTAAACGAGGTAATTGCCACTTTGTTTTTCGGCTAAACATACTGCCCCAAAGCCCACCTAAATGCACAGGCACAACAGCAACAGGCGTTCGCTCAATTATTCTCTCTATACCTCTTCTAAACATATCAACACAGCCATCACCTGTTAATTTACCCTCGGGGAAAATACCCACAAGCTCGCCGCATTCAAGTGCCTCTGCAACATCGTCAAACGCCTTTTTAAAAGCTTCAGGGTTTGCTTTTTCGCTATCAATCGGTATTGCTTTAGCCATTTTAAATAACCAGTGCAGAGCAGGAGAATAATAAATTGGCGCAAAAACCATGAAACGAATTGGTCTTGGTGACGCTGCTAAAATAAACATCCAATCAACAAAACTGACATGATTGGCAACGATAACCGCTGCACCTTCCTCTGGTATATTTATTTCGCCTCTGGTTTTCACGCGATACATGCAAATAGCTAAAATATAGATAATAAAACGCAAGAAAAACTCAGGTACTTTGGTATAAATATACAATGAAATCAGTAAGTTTAACCCTGCAAGTAAAAGCAATAATTCTGAGATACTCCACTCTAAAATAGACAATGTCACAATACTTAAAATGGCACTGCACACCATAAACAGTGCATTAAGTACGTTGTTAGCGGCAATAACACGAGACCGACACGCCTCTTCTGTTCTTTGTTGTATCAAAGCATACAAAGGAACAGTATAAAAACCTGATGCTATACCAATACCGGCCATCCACACAAAGTGCCAGCGCATATCGCCAGTATTTAATACCTGCTTTAAGGTTAATAATTCATCGATTTGCACACCATAACTTAAAATAGCGGGCTCTATACTGAGCAAGTATAAAAATAGGGTAATTAAGATGGCACCAAAGGGCACAATGCCTAACTCAATACGCGAACGCGAAAGTTTTTCACATAATAAAGAACCAATAGCAATACTTAACGAAAATACCAC
The DNA here is from genome assembly GCF_000241365.1 of Pseudoalteromonas sp. BSi20480. NCBI lineage: Bacteria > Pseudomonadati > Pseudomonadota > Gammaproteobacteria > Alteromonadales > Pseudoalteromonadaceae > Pseudoalteromonas > Pseudoalteromonas sp. BSi20480. The sequence goes on from NZ_BADX01000040.1 coordinate 4,659, forward strand.
CAGCGCACTGGTTACTACTAATTCGTTACCGCCCATTACGTGCTTAACATAGTTTGGTAATGTAGTTAGCACAATGGCGCCTATTAACCAAAACCAGCTTATACCTAAGACTGATTTGCCTACAGACTCTGTTTGCGAATTAAGTGCTGAGAACACATTTTTTGTAGAGGTATAAATATTGTAGGTAAACGCTAAATTAGGTTCATTCGCTGCACTTATTGGTATAAAGCGGCTACTCACATAACCTAATACTGCGAGCACGAGTACTGCAATGCTAATAATTTCGGGGCCTACGTTTTGCGTAATGTAATAAGTCCCAAAAATAGTCCCTAGTAAAATGGCAACAAAGGTACCCGATTCAACTAACCCATTCGCTTTTGTTAATTCGTTCGGGGCAACGTGCTGCGGTAAAATAGAATATTTTAACGGACCAAAAAATGTACTTTGAAACCCCATGAAAAATATAGTGGTGAGCATAAGCCAAATAGACTGGGTATAAATAGATAGTGCCCCTACAACCATAATAGGAATTTCGCAAAGTTTTACAAACCTGATTAATTTTGATTTTTCTGTTTTCTCAGCAAGCTGCCCTGCCATA
>NZ_BADX01000039.1:0-9497 GCF_000241365.1 Pseudoalteromonas sp. BSi20480
GTATCTACTATTTGCTTAGTATGGTGTGAGTAAAACGGTTTAGTTAACGAGCCGTTTTACTCAGCTACTACTTAAAAGCTGTATGTGTAGCCCATTTGAATACTACGAGGCTTACCTGGCTGAATACCGCCATTAGCACGGTTAGCTATATACGTTTTATCAAACAGGTTATCAACCGTTAAGTATACTTTTTGGTTGTCGTCGATTAAGTATTTAGCAGCTAAATCCCATACTACACGGCTATCAATTGCGTTTAAGCCTGAGTCAGATAGGTCGGCATGAGAATCAGATACGTAACGTATTTGGCTGTTAACAACAAACGATGCAAACTCAGCGCCTAACGATAAAGCAACTTGATTTTCAGGTACGTAAGGCATTGCGTCGCCTTTTTCTACCGAGCCCCAAATTTCTGAATCAAATGTGTTTTTAAACTCAGAGTCAGTGTATGTGTACGTTAATTTAACTGGAAATTGCGCAGCGTCTGTTGCAAAAGTACGACCCGCACTAAATTCAAAGCCCGATACTTCTACTTCACCGTAGTTGTATTGGTCGCCAATATTTTCGTCGCTACAACCCACAGCAGCAGTACAGTTACCGTGCATGTTGTCGTAATCAGAGAAAAACGCAATCACTTCACCGTTAAAGCCATCCATATTAAAGCGAGAGCCAAACTCAAGGTTTACACTTTCTTCTTCTTCTTGGTCAGCATTACCCGGTGCCGCTGGAGCGTAACCTTTTTGAATACCCGCAAGTAACGTCACGTTGTCGTTAAGTGTATAAGTAGCACCTAACGATGGCACTAAAATTTCAGTATCGTTAGAAATATCTTTAGTTAAGCCATTGCTACGAGTTGGATCTGATTTAGACCATTCTTCACGCGTAATGGTAATGTCTTCGTAACGAAGACCTGCATTAATAACTAACGCGTCTAGTGTCCATTCGTCTTGAACAAATAACGTGCTTGCTTTTGCGCTGTCTACACGGTTGCTATCTGAACCAGGTACACCTTGCGATGTAAGTGTCATGCTTAGGTCTTGATTAAGCGTGTATGTGTCTTGCCATTGGAAACGATCCATTTCGTCTTCGTGGTAACGCATACCTACAGTAATGTAGTGATCGCCTGCAGGAATATGTAATTCAGACTGAATGCCTTTTGCTTGGTAATCACGGTTGTTAGCTTTAACACCAATGCCTTCAATACCTTCGCTTGTTGGATTTGCTTCAAAGTCGCTGTATTGCTCAAGCGTGCTTGTTCCTACACTGCTTGCTTTATACCAGTTACGATGAAAATCGTTTAGGTAAGCGGTTGCAAGTAATTCGTAGCCTTCACCAAAACGGTACGCATAGTTTAGTTGGTAAGCGTTGTGGCGAGTGTTCATTTCATCGTTTTGCGATGCAGCGTAACGGCGATTAGGGTTTGCTTTGTAATCTTCGTCAGTTAAGCCCATGTAAGTTTCGTCTGATGTTTCGTCAGAATATTTTACTTTTAGCTCAATATTGTGGGCATCGTTTTTACCAAACGTATGACCAAACTTTAATAGTAAATCAGTTTTTTCAAAGCCCGTATTATCGCTACCAACAGGAAGCTCTTTAAAGCCGTCTGCGCCGTAGGTAAATACTTCAACCAAGCCAGACGTGTTGTTTTTTTCTTTACCAAAGTATGCGTGACCTTTGTAGTAGCCATCGCTACCAAGGGCTGCATCTACCATACCTTTAGAACTATTTGGCTCGGTTGGTAAGCTACGAGAAAGTAAGTTTAAAACGCCACCTGTAGTACGAGGACCGTACTTAACTGAGGCAGCACCTTTTAATACTTCAATTGTTTCCATACGACCCATAGTAGGGAAGTAGTAAGCAGAAGGCGCAGAGTAAGGCGCAGGTGCGACTAATACACCGTCTTCCATTACAGAAATTTTATCGTTACGGCCGGTACCAGTACCGCGCATACCAATGTTAGGGCGAAGGCCATAGCCATCTTCTTCTTGAACGTAAACACCCGGAACAGACGCTAAAACACGCGAAATATCGGTAAACTCAAATTTTTGAAGTTCTTCGTCAGAGATAAAAGTAGCCGAACCAGGAATGTCGTTTATAGCTTGCTGTGAGCCAATAACTGTAATTTGTTCAAAGCGTTGTTCTTTATCGCTGGTGTCTTTAGCCATTGCAGTGGCTGTAAAAGACAAAGCAACCGCAGTTGTAAGAGTAGATACTAAAAACTTAGGGTTCATTTTTGTCCTAATCACGTTGATTATCTAAATTGGCGTAATTTGAACACGTTAACGAATGAGAATCAATATTATTAAGTATAAAACTATTCATTTTTTTAGAACTAAAAACATATATTATGTAACTTAATTAACTTTTTTATATCTTTTGTATTGTTTTGTTATCGTGAAGCTAAGTATAAAGTTGAGTGTGTGTTTTATTAGCCTAAACGCAGGGCAATAAACTCAGCAAGCTTATCTACCGCATTTTCTGACTCCCCTGAACTTTTAACCAAGCTAATACCAATGTTGCCCAGTGCCGGTAAGTGTTTAGTGTGTACTTGGTAATTAAGCTCGCTGGGTACGGTACTTTTTGCCAGTACTGTTATACCAAGCCCTTCTTTTAATGCCGCAATAAGCCCCGTTAAGTCGGCGTTGCTATATACAATACGGTATTTTATGCCGGCATTTTTAAGCGCATCGGTAGCGCGGCGGCGATAAATACATCCCTCTGGCGCGGTTACTAAGGTAACCACTTGGTTTTTTGCTTGGTTTAAATCACCCACCCACACCAATTGGTCTTGCATAAAAATAGGAAATTTACTTGAGGTAAGTTGCTCGTTTAGCGCAAGCACTAGATCAAATTGGTCTTGCCTAGAAGCCGATAGCAAATGCTTACTTAATCGCGATTTAACTTCGAGCGATACTTCTGGGTACAGCGCCACAAAGTCGCCAATAATAGAAGGGAGTATACGCGCAGCAAATTCGCTAGGTATGCCTAAACGTACTTTTCCGGTAATGCTCTCTGACGTGAATTGCTGCAAAATGGCATCGTTGTATTGCATCATTTGTTTTGCCATAGGCAATAATAGTTCGCCGTACTGGTTTAGTACTTGGCGCTGGCCTTGCTTTTTAAATAATTTATAGCCTAATACATCTTCTAAACGCTTTATTTGTAAGCTTACCGCAGGTTGCGAAAGCCCCAAAAAGTCGCCGGCTTTGGCAAATCCGCCTACATCTACAATCATTACAAAGGTGCGTAAACTGTCGGTTGATATATTTTTCATATTTAAAATTACAATTTATGTGGCTACATATATAAGTATTATTTATCAATTGATAAATAATTACAATTTGTTGTTACAGACCCCGCGCAATATAATTTTAAGATTAAAAATACACAGGTGTTTGTTATGACTTTTAACCCAATAATGTTTGCCCGCCACAGCAACGCTAACAGCGCGGTTATAAACGCTTTGCAAGCAAATAACAGCACAGTTGTAATGGATTTTAGCGGCAGCGAAGCTTCTGTATTTTTAAGCAGTATTTTAGGCCACGATTTAACAAAATTAACGGCCAGCGGTTTAGGTTTAAAAGGCACATTAGATGGCGACTTTTATTCTGACTTTAGTTACGCCGTGTATTATTTTAGCGAAACCGCTTTTCGATTTGTATTACCTCACAGCGCAAGCCTGCAATTACAGTCACTTATAAACGAACAACAGCTTCGTTTTGATATTGACTACGTTATTCGTACCGACCTAACTAGCTTTACCTTAAGCGGCGAAAACGCCTTTGATACGCTAGTTGACGCCTTTAAATTAACACCCGGTTTGCGATTATCTGACGCACAACTATGCTACGGTGCGCAAAGCGGTGAGGTATTTATTACCGCGATTGATAACAAAGATGAGCAGCATTTTGTGCTCATAGCTAAAGCGCCAGAGCTACAAAAATGGCAAAGCTATATGCAAACGCAGGGTTTTGCAGTAATGCAAAACCAGGCCGCATAACAAAAACAACCAACAGGTAAACATAATAATGTTTGCCTGTTTTTAATTTAAGCCACGCCCATTAAGGGTTAATTTAAAACGTGAAGGAATGTTATGACTTCTAAAACTGTACTCCATGCTAAGCACCTAGAAGCGGGCGCAAAAATGGTTGATTTTCATGGCTGGGAAATGCCAATCAACTACGGCTCACAAATAGAAGAACATAATGCAGTGCGTAACGATGCAGGCATGTTTGACGTATCACACATGACTATTGTTGATATTGAAGGCGACCAAGCTAAAGCATTTTTACGTAAGCTTGTAGCAAACGACGTGGCTAAATTAACCGTCCCAGGTAAAGCACTTTACACCGGCATGCTTAACGAGCAAGGCGGCGTAATTGACGACCTTATTATTTACTTTTTCAGCGAAACGTTTTACCGCTTAGTGGTTAACTCGGCTACGCGCGAAAAAGACTTAGCGCATTTAGCTAATGTATCGAGCGATTTTGCCGTTACAGTGACTGAGCGCCCAGAGTTTGCAATGATTGCAGTGCAAGGCCCTAACGCACGCGAAAAAACAGGCACGCTTTTAAATGCAGAGCAACAAGCTGCAGTTGAAGGCATGAAGCCGTTTTTTGGTGTTCAAGTGGGTGATTTATTTATTGCTACAACGGGTTATACTGGCGAAGACGGTTACGAAATTGTAGTACCAAACGACCAAGCAGCCGATTTATGGCAACAACTGCTAGACGCAGGTGTTGCGCCAGCTGGTTTAGGTGCACGTGACACGCTACGTTTAGAAGCAGGTATGAACCTTTACGGCCTAGATATGGACGAAAGCGTATCGCCACTTGCAGCTAACATGGCATGGACCATTGCATGGGAACCAGAAGATCGTGACTTTATTGGCCGTGACGTACTGGTTAAACAACGCGCTGAAAAAAGCACCGACAAGCTTGTTGGTTTAGTACTTGAAGAAAAAGGCGTATTGCGTAGCGGTTCAAAAGTAATTGTTGACGGTGGAGAAGGGGTTATTACCTCAGGTACTTTTTCACCTACACTTGGTTTTAGTGTAGCCCTTGCACGTGTACCACGTTCAACAGGCGACACTGCTCAAGTAGAAATGCGCAAAAAATTAGTTAACGTTAAAGTAGTGAAGCCTAGCTTTGTACGTAACGGTAAATCAATAATTTAAAATTTGGTGTTATCACCCAATAATACCAATCATGTTGAGTTATTAATCACTTATAGCGACGGATAAATAGAGTGATAACAAGGCATTAATTTTGATATGTAGTTGTTCTACCTAAGAAATTAATAACGATGTTAGCGCTTTATTTAGACCGCTAGAGTGGCTAGATATTTAAGTTGATTGGTATCATAACCAAAGGAACAAGATAATGAGCAATATCCCTACTGAATTAAAATACGCTTCTTCACACGAGTGGGTTCGCGACGAAGGTGACGGTACCTTTACAGTTGGTATTACAGAACACGCGCAAGAACTACTTGGCGACATGGTGTTTGTTGAATTACCAGAAGTAGGCGACGAAGTAGACGCAGGCGAAGACTGTGCAGTAGCGGAGTCGGTTAAAGCTGCTTCAGACATTTACGCACCAATTGGTGGTGAAGTGATTGCTATTAATGAAGAGCTAGAAGACGCACCTGAAACAGTAAACAACGACGCGTACGGCGAAGGTTGGTTATTCCGTCTTAAAGCATCTGATGTGTCTGAGCTAGACAACCTATTAGACGCTGAAGGCTACTCGCACACTATCGACGAAGAGTAATCACTTTTTGTCTAAAGCCCCGCATGTTGAGTAAACAATCGGGGCTTTTATGATTTTACAGCTTATTACCCATACCCAGTAAGTTGCCAAATCATCATATATTTTAATCAATACTAGTTACCCATTAGTATTTAGGATCATAGGAATCTGGACACATGTCAAACGCCAAATCTCTTGAACAGTTAGAGCAAAAGCAAGATTTTATTCGCCGCCATATTGGGCCAAGCCCAGCGCAAGTAAGCGATATGCTAAGCGCTCTTGAAGTATCGAGTGTACAAGAGCTGATCGATCAAACTGTACCGGCTAACATTCGCCTAGAGCAACCGCTAAGCATTGGCGAAAGCCGTACTGAAGTTGAAACACTAAACTACTTAAAATCAGTAGCAAGCAAAAATAAAGTTTTCAAATCGTACATTGGCCAAGGCTACCACCCAACACATGTACCGCACGTAATTTTACGTAACGTACTTGAAAACCCGGGTTGGTATACAGCGTACACGCCGTATCAGCCAGAGATTGCACAAGGGCGTTTAGAATCATTACTAAACTTCCAGACTATGACCCTAGATTTAACCGGCCTTGATTTAGCAAGCGCGTCGTTACTTGACGAATCAACCGCTGCAGCCGAGGCAATGGGCCTTGCAAAACGCGTATCTAAAGCTAAAAAAGCCAATGCCTTTTTTATTGCCGACGACGTACACACACAAACTATCGACGTAGTAAGCACCCGTGCTGAGCAGTTTGGTTTTGAAATCATTATTGGTAAAGCGGCCGATGCCGTTAACCACGACATTTTTGGTGCATTATTCCAATACCCATCTACATCGGGCGAAATAGTTGACGTAACCGACCTAATTGCTGGCGTTCAAAGTAAAAAAGCCATTGCCTGTGTTGCTGCCGACATTATGAGTTTATTACTATTAAAAGCACCGGGTAAACTAGGCGCAGACGTAGTATTAGGTTCGGCTCAGCGTTTTGGTGTACCTATGGGTTACGGTGGTCCACATGCTGCATTTTTTGCAACACGTGACGCATACAAACGTTCATTACCAGGGCGTATTATTGGTGTATCTAAAGACCGTTTAGGTAACGACGCACTGCGTATGGCAATGCAAACGCGCGAACAACATATTCGCCGCGACAAAGCCAACTCAAACATTTGTACAGCGCAGGTATTACTTGCCAACATGGCGGCGTTTTATGCGGTGTACCATGGCCCACAAGGCTTAAAAACTATTGCGCAACGTATACACCGCTTTGCTGATATTTTAGCTGCAGGCCTAAAAACCAAAGGCATCACCCTTAAGCACAGCACGTGGTTTGATACGTTAACAATTGTTGGCGACAATAAAGATGACGTAATAGCACGTGCTCTTGCCAAAGGCGTTAACTTTGCTACAAACCACGACGGCGAATACTCAATTTCGGTTTCAGAAACCACAACCCGTGCAGACGTTGCCGAGCTATTTGATATTGTACTAGGTGAAGGCCATGGCGTAAGCGTAGACAGTATTGCAGCCGATATTGAAGCAAACGGTAGCGACTCTATTCCAGCGAGTCTAGTACGTGATGACGAAGTATTAACGCATCCAAACTTTAATAGCTACCACAGCGAAACAGACATGCTTCGCTACATTAAGCGCCTTGAAAACAAAGATTTAGCGCTTAACCACTCAATGATCTCGTTAGGTTCATGCACCATGAAACTAAACGCGACCGCTGAGATGATCCCAGTTACATGGCCTGAGTTTGCAAACCTTCACCCATTCTGCCCGCTAGACCAAGCAGAAGGTTATCAAATAATGATTAACGAGCTACACGACTGGCTAGTTAACATTACGGGTTACGATGCGGTTTCACTTCAGCCAAACTCGGGTGCACAAGGTGAATACGCAGGCTTAATTGCCATTCGTAAATACCACGAGTCACGAGGGGATGCACACCGTAACGTATGTTTAATTCCAAGCTCAGCACACGGTACTAACCCAGCGTCGGCACAAATGGCGAGCATGAAAATTGTTGTGGTTAACTGTGATAAAAACGGCAACATCGACATGGAAGACTTAAAAGCGAAAGCTGAAGACGTGTCTGAAAACCTGTCGTGTGCCATGATCACATACCCATCTACCCATGGTGTTTACGAAGAAACCATTCGTGAACTATGCGACATTATTCATGAGCACGGTGGCCAAGTTTACATGGACGGCGCAAACATGAACGCGCAAGTGGGTGTAACAAGCCCAGGCTTTATTGGTTCAGACGTATCGCACTTAAACTTGCATAAAACGTTTTGTATTCCACACGGTGGCGGCGGCCCAGGTGTAGGCCCAATTGGTGTTAAATCGCACCTTGCGCCATTTATGCCAAACCATAGCGTAATTAACGTACCGGGTACAAACATTAACAACGGTGCCGTATCCGCAGCGCCTTACGGCTCAGCCGCTATTTTACCTATTTCATGGGCGTACATTGCCATGATGGGGTCAGAGGGCTTAAAACAAGCCACTGAAATGGCGATTGTGAACGCTAACTACTTAACGCACGAGTTAAGCCAGCACTTCCCAATTTTATACCGTGGCCGTAACAATCGCGTTGCGCACGAATGTATTGTTGACTTACGCCCATTAAAAGAAGCGTCAGGCATTACTGAAATGGACGTAGCTAAGCGCTTGCAAGATTACGGCTTCCACTCACCCACTATGTCGTTCCCAGTTGCGGGCACGCTAATGATTGAGCCAACTGAGTCTGAGTCAAAAGGCGAGATAGACCGCTTTATCGAAGCAATGGTGTCAATCAAAGGCGAAATTGATAAAGTAATCTCTGGCGAATGGTCAATCGAAAACAACCCACTTGTGTTTGCACCGCATACACAAGCTGACGTACTTGGCAACGAATGGGACCGCGCGTACGACCGTTTTTACGCTGCATTCCCAGTGCCTTCGGTAGCTAAAGACAAGTTCTGGCCAACTGTTACACGTATCGATGATGTATACGGCGACCGTAACTTAGTATGTTCATGCCCAGCGGTTGAGACTTATCGTGACTAATTTTTGAACTTTGATGGGTAGTAAGTTCTACTGTAGAGTGGGATTTATCAAAATTATAAAAGCCGTTGCAGTAATGCAACGGCTTTTTTGTGTGTTTAAATATTGTAGACGCACAGCTTGCTGGCGTGTTGGGCGCAGCCCAAAAGGTGTTTAACTGTTGTTGGCGCATACTTTGTTTGCTTTTGGCTCATTGAGGGATTAGAAACCTAATTCAAGGCTTTGTCGCGCTGGCTACAGCAGTCAAAGAGAGGCTGATGAATGGGTAAATAAACCAAACAAAGAGTTCAATGAACAGTCTGCTTTGGAGTTTATGATTGGTGGAGATATAGAGCGATTGAAGCAAGTTAGAGAGTTTGTTGATGGGCCATTTTACTCTATTCATTGAATTGTACCTATCAGTGAATAGTGAGAAAAACAATTTTAATCTTAAGAATTAGAATTAGAATTATTCCTTACAGAAGTTGTTGACTTCGCTGAGGAATTTATTTACCTTAAAAAGAGACTAAATTGCAGTCGGCTACAGAGCATGTTTGCTCTAACTTTATACTCCGCTCCCTATCTATTGCACGGGAGGTTTCAGCTGCAAACCGGTTATACCGGATACTTTATGTGAAACCTAACTTCATTATTTTTGGAGAATACTATGTGCAGGATTGATGCGCCTTTTGGCAATATCACCTTT
>NZ_BADX01000038.1:0-1026 GCF_000241365.1 Pseudoalteromonas sp. BSi20480
TAATTAAGTGTAGTAGCTCATATCTGATCTGACAGTATAAGCAAATAGGTTTAGACTTGATCTGACAGGCAGCTATGAGCGAAAAGCGGTCGTTGAGCTTGGCTAAATATCGTCTTTAATTGATTGGTGAAACTACGCTTTGCGCATATATTCATGAAAATAAGCGACACGCGCATATTGGTTCTATTAACTCTACCTAAAAAATTTAGAAAACTATGTGATAGCAATACCTTAGGTAATTTGTTAAAAGTAGATAAATGAGCGTTAAGTCGGCAGAAATATGCGCAGTGAGCGCACTATTAAATTGTTATGTGGCATTCAGGCTAGGAGTATAATTTGGGGCCTCTTTTTCAATTAATCATCGTAGGGATTCTTTATTTCTTAGTAGCAAGTATTATTGGGCTCGCGCTGATGTTAATTGCTCGGTTAATTATGCTGCTAAAGAAAAAGACTGACATTACAGTTAACCAACTCTTTTGGTTCCCATTAAAGTTAGCTCCTTATTTTTGCTGGCAGTTATTGTTAATGCTCTGGTTTGTCAATTTGTTAGAGATGTAGATCCACCTTTAACAGATTATTGGTCACTTCCCATAAATGATGGACTCACTATGGGAGCAATTGATATTCCTGATAAATGGTATTTATGGCCTACTCGAGAAGGTGGTGAAGCTATCATCAGTAATATTGTATTGGTCGGGATTACTGATAAGGCTCTATATGGTTCAACCGAGTCTGATGACTATTTCATTTATCGTTACGATTCTAATCAACAGGTTGTTAATTTATCTAAAGATGAATTGGAGATTGAGGCAAACAAAACAGAAGACTCTTTACCTACACTTAAGCGCCCATCTGACCTTTACTACGATGATCGAGATTTTGGTGATTTGATTACTTTTTTATTGATATTAATATATCCTTTGTACCGTTTTTATAATGTCTCAAGTACATTTTGGAGCTTAGTGAGTAAGAAAAATAGTGAGCTTTTAAGTACTGCCACATAACAAGAATTTAAAGCGGGACTGT
>NZ_BADX01000037.1:0-2503 GCF_000241365.1 Pseudoalteromonas sp. BSi20480
TCGTTTTTTATATGCGCTATACAAATAAACTAAAAGAAAATTACATGCTCTGCGCGTAGTTATAAAGCGCTTTTAAAATGGTCAGGTTTTTTTCGCTGTCGTCGTGTTCATGGGCTAGGTTTTCAAGAGTAATCATAAAATCTTGTGCGCTAATTGAGGGTTGATCTTCCCCGTGCATTAACTTGTTTTGACAATACTGGCGCCATTGCTCAAGCTCATGCTGGTTGAGCGTTTCAGGCCAATTGCGTGCACGGTATCTAAACAGTAATATATTAAACTTTTTATCTTCAAAATCTAAATTTAAGCCCGCTAGTTCATCTGGTTTAGCATCGCGAATAATCGCAAATTTAGCTCTATCGGCGTGGCTGGTAAAACCATCGTAAAGTAAGTAATCAACGTTAGTGGTTGCGCTGTAATCGCCTTGCTCGTTAAACACCTCAGTGACTTTATCGCGAAGCTCGGTATTGGCTTTTAAAATAGCTAAATTAGCCAGGCACTGTTCGCGGTCAATGCCTAAACGGGCTGCGTTTTCAGGCAATAATGTTTTTGCAGGCGCTAAAATAGGGCACTTGTTTAAATGCACCAGTTTTAAGCCAACAGGTAAATCGCCTTCAGCTAAATCTATGCGTTTGGTGTATAAGCGTTTGCGTAATTCTTCTACGTTTAAATCAAGTAACACTTGCGGGCTTTGGGTTAAATCAAAACAAATAACGGCGTTTTTATTTACCGGGTGAAAGCTCATTGGCGCCACCCACGTAGTACAACCCTGCGTTGCAGGAATACGCGACGATGTATGCACTAGCGGCGTCATGTTAAATACATCAACCAACTCGCCAAGCGCTTTTTTATTACGCAACCCAAAAAAGAAGTTATAAAGCTTTGGCTGTTTTTCTTTTATTAGCTTAGCCAATGCAATAGTGGCCGTCACATCGCTTAGCGCATCGTGCGCAGCGGCGTGCTCAATACCATTAGCGACAGTTAAATGTTCAAGCTTAAAGCTTGGGCTGCCATCTTCTTTTAACGGCCATTCAATGCCCTCGGGGCGTAGCGCATAACACGCACGGACCAAATCAATAATATCCCAGCGGCTATTATTGTTTTTATATTCACGCTCGTACGGGTCGTAAAAGTTACGGTAAAAACTATAACGGCTTACTTCGTCATCAAAGCGAATGCTGTTATAACCTGCCACACAGGTGTTTGGCGCACTAAATTCGGCATGAATTTTTGCTATAAACTCAGCCTCAACCAAGCCTTTTTTCATCGCCACTTGTGGCGTAATACCGGTGATTAAACATGCCTCAGGGTGGGGTAAGTAATCCGCTTGCGGCTTACAATATTCAATAAGCGGCTCGCCAATAATGTTTAAATCAAGATCGGTACGAATACCTGCAAATTGGCTCGGCTTATCCTTTTGAGGGCTCGCCCCCCAAGTTTCATAATCGTGCCAATAGATTGTTGCTTGATTTTGCTCTTGATATGCCATAGTAAACCCTGAGTAGTTAACTTAAAAACGCCTAAATATGCGCCAAGTTACTAAAATAATGAATTATTTAGATTATGGCATATGGGCGAGGGAGTTTATAGGGACCTTAATTTAAACTTTAGAAATTTTAACTATTACCGCTGGAAGTCATATTTAATATCGCATAAGGTGTTTTTTAAATTAACTTAAGTAAAAAATATGATGAGAATACTCTTTACCGTAATCATTTTTTATTCGCTTTTCATCCCACACGGTTTAATGGCCAGTACGGCTAAGGTTCAAATAAATGGCTTTGACGTTGAATACGAATTAGCAGGTGATGGTAAACATACCATTTTACTTGAAGCGGGTGGCTCTGCTGGTTTAAGTGATTGGGATCCGATTTTTGAATCACTTACCAAGCACGCGAAAGTTATACGGTATTCTCGTATTGGTAATGGTGGCTCTGCACAAATAAAGAAAAACTATAGCTCAGAAGAATACGCTGCTGAGGTTGTGCAATTGCTAAAAGTACTTAAAGTAGAAGAGCCTGTTGTATACGTTGCCCATTCTTATGGTGCTTATATTGCGCGTGTATTTGCTGCAACATACCCTAACAGTATTAAAGCGTTGATGTTAATTGAGCCTGCATCAGAGCACGATGTAGATATTATGCGCGCAATTGATTTGCCCCGTGCTGAAAAAGAAATTGCTGCAATAAAGCTCGATGATATGAAAAATGGTATGTCGAATCAGTATTTAGATTTTTGGGCAAAACGCCCACTACCTGATTACCCTCAAATTGCTGATATACCCGTGACTGTGATCGCCTCCGTTAAAAAGTATAAAAAGCCACCTGTATTATTTTTTACCGACCAAGCGCGTGAAATGTGGGGTGACTTACATTCAAAGTGGGCTAATGCATTTCCACAAGGTGAAATAGTAATAACAAATAAAAGCTATCACTATCCACAAAATGATGAGCCAAAAATAGGTTGTAACCCACGATAGTTAAGTTACTTGAACGCACTCAATAAG
>NZ_BADX01000036.1:0-54660 GCF_000241365.1 Pseudoalteromonas sp. BSi20480
CGTTAAAACTGCTACTTTATTTGTAGTTTTATTGATAAGGACATATGTCCTTATATTTGGGTTTTACATACTAAAAGTAATAAAAAGTCGCTATCTTGTGGTTAAATGTTGACAAAAAAGTTTCAGAAATTGAAAAGTTTTATGCAGTAAATTTATTACACAGTGGTATAATCTCTTACGTTCGTTCAGCCTTATTATTTCGTTTTTGTACTCTCGATAATGAGGTCCGCGCGCATATAGCCAAGTCGCGAAAAATTGTACGAGCCCGCAATGAATACATTGCGCAACACAAAAAACCGTTGAACAAGAGTGCATACAAAAGGTTAAAACCCGACATGAAAGCAATTAAAAAATCTGCAATAGCGACAATCATTAATGCCGCACTATTATCTGCTGCTGGCACTTCTGTTTCTTCATTTGCTGCTGAAGAAGAAACGGCTAAAAAAAATAACCAATTAGAAGTTATTCAAGTTACTGCGCGTAAACGTGTAGAAAATGCTCAAGAGGTTCCTGTAGCTGTATCTGCACTGCAAGGTGATAACCTTGATGCATACAGCTCGGCAGGCATGGATATTCGTTTTATGAACGCAAAAATTCCAAGCTTGTCTATCGAATCTTCATTTGGCCGTTCTTTCCCACGTTTTTACGTACGTGGTTTAGGTAACACAGATTTCGATTTAAATGCGTCTCAACCTGTATCGTTAGTAGTTGATGAAGTTGTTCAAGAAAATGCGATTTTAAAAGGCTTTCCTGTATTTGATGTTGAACGCGTAGAAGTATTACGTGGTCCGCAAGGTACTTTATTTGGCCGTAATACGCCTGCAGGCCTTGTTAAGTTTGATTCAGTTAAACCTAGCCAAGAGTTTGACGGTTACGGTGCGGTTTCATACGGTAGCCGTGGCGCTGTAGATACTGAAGGTGCTGTAGGTGGTGCGCTAACAGATCGTTTATCTGCTCGCGTTTCATTATTATGGCAAGATAAAGATGATTACATTGATAACCAAGCACCTAATTTTGAAGCTAAAGATCAGCAGGGCGGTTATACTGAAAAAGCTGCACGTATTCAGTTTTTATATGAAGGCGATGATTTTTCTGCTTTATTAAACTATCACACACGTGATTTAGATGGTTCACCTATCGCGTTCCGTGCAAATGTTATTGAGTCTGGTTCTAACGAATTAGTCGATAACTATGAGCACGATGTTGTATACCAAGATGCCGGTGCTCGTTCTACTCAACAAGTAGAGTCTGAAGGTATGAGCCTAAGACTTGAATGGGATCTTGAAAACCACACTGTAACGTCTATCTCTGCATGGGAAAGCGCTGAAATATACTCTCGTGGTGATATTGACGGTGGTTACGGTGCTGTATTCCTTCCTGATTACATGGGGCCTGGTTTTATTCCTTTCCCTTCAGAAAGTGCTGATGGTATTCCTGAGCAAGATCAAATTACTCAAGAGCTTCGTTTATCAAGTAACTTTGATGGCGACTTAAACTATCAAGTAGGTGTTTTTTACTTTGACGAAGAGCTAACAATTGAAAACTTTAGCTATGACACGTTTTCATCACCGGCCGGCGCTTTAAATGGGTATGTTAAACAGCAACAAGATACAACTGCTTGGGCAGTATTTGGTTCTGTTGATTATGTTGTATCTGATGATTTAAAAATAACAGCGGGCCTTCGTTACTCTGATGATGAAAAAGACTTCTCTGCAGATCGTACACTAAGCCCTATTGGCGGTGGTGCTTTATTTATCGAGCAAGATGTTAGCGATAGCCACGTGAGCTGGGATTTATCTGCTAACTACAAAGTAAACGAAGACGTAAACTGGTACAGCCGTGTAGCTAACACATTCCGTGCACCAAGCTTGCAAGGTCGTATTTTGTTTGGTGATGAAGTAACAACCGCTGATTCTGAAACAGTGACTTCATTCGAAACAGGTATTAAATCAGACGTGCTAGACGGACAAGGTCGTGTAAATGCAACTGTGTTCTACTACACAATGAGCGATCAGCAATTGACCGCTGTAGGTGGTGGTGCAAACTTTAACCGCTTAATTAATGCAGACAAAACGACAGGCTACGGTTTTGAGTTAGACACTGAGTGGGTATTAAGCGACGAGCTTAATGCAACATTTAACTTAAGCTATAACAAAACTGAGCTTAAAGATAATGACTTAGCGGTAGCTGTGTGTGGCCAATGTACAGTGACAGATCCAACTTTCCAAGTTGCAGGTGCCTTTGGGCCTGAAGATCGTGCAATTTTAGACGGTAACAGCTTACCGCATGCACCAGAGTGGATCTCTAACTTTACGCTTCGTTACACTAAAGAGCTTGAAGATGGTGATTTCTTTGCAAACGGTGATATTTCTTACCGCAGCAAAATTAACATGTTCTTATATGAATCT
This sequence comes from Pseudoalteromonas sp. BSi20480, assembly GCF_000241365.1. Lineage (NCBI taxonomy): Bacteria > Pseudomonadati > Pseudomonadota > Gammaproteobacteria > Alteromonadales > Pseudoalteromonadaceae > Pseudoalteromonas > Pseudoalteromonas sp. BSi20480. The sequence continues at coordinate 2,409 of NZ_BADX01000036.1, forward strand.
GTAGAGTTTGAAGGCAAGCCTTTAACTGAAGTTGGTCTTCGTGCAGGTTACAGGTGGGCAGAAGGTGACTACGAATATGAAGTTGCTGGTTTTGTTCGTAACTTATTTGATGAGCAACAAGCAATAGGCGCTATCGACTTTAACAATAACACGGGTATTGTTAATGAAGAGCGTTATGTTGGTGCTGAATTTAAAGTTAAATTTTTCTAATTAATAGATTAGAAATTTACATTTAAAAGCCTGCCTTGTGCAGGCTTTTTATTTTGTGATCCCTTTTAGAGCTGTTAAAGTAGCGCATAATTGGTTTATTGATAGAGAAATATAATGGCTGGATTTTGGAATTACCGTGTGATTTTTTGTGAAGCAACAAAAGATGAAGCGGCGCAATATCAAATACACGAAGTAGAATATAACCTAAATGGTAAAGTAACTAACTGGTCAGAAACAGGCGCAGCACCGTTTGGTACAACGCTTGATGAATTAAAAGATGACTCGGAGCGCTTAAAAACTGCTTTTGAAAAACCTGTACTTAAGGTGGTTCGTAAAGCCCGTGGCTATGAGTTAGTTGATATTGAAACCGGTGAAGAAGCTTTTGGTGAGCCGCCGGCGGGTTTAACGCAGTAATAATGAAAAAACAAAAAAGGTGCTCTAGCACCTTTTTTTAGCACTTTAATTTAAGGAGAGATCATGAGCTTACAGGCCGTTTTATTTGATATGGATGGCACGCTAGTCGATTCAGAAGCGATGCATTTTGTATGTTGGAGCACATTGTTAGCGCCATTTGAGGTAAGTTATTTAGAAGATGAATTTTGTCAGCGGTTTTCAGGGCGTCCTACACTAGAAGCGGCAATTGAAATTAAAAGTGTGAATAATTTATCAGTCAGTGCTGAGTTTTTAGCTGCTGAAAAATATCGATTATTTGGTGAATACGTCAAAACGAACTTACCACCGCTTATGCCATATGTAGAACAAACTCTAAAAGCGGTTAAAAATAGTGGCTTAAAAATGGCGCTTGTCACCGGAAGTGCAACAAGCGAAGCTATGCCAATTCTAAAAGGGTTAGGGTTTTATGAGCTGTTTGATACTCTTGTTACTAAAGACGATGTAATTAACCCTAAGCCTGCAGGCGACCCGTATTTACTCGCTTTAAAGCAAATAAACGTAAAATCAGAAAATGCGATAGCCGTAGAAGATACATTTACAGGCGTAAGCGCCGCAAATAATGCAAATTTAAGGGTGGTTGCTATTGCTAACAGCCATACCAAAGATCATGACTTTAGCAAAGCGACCTATTGCATGGGTGACCTTGATGAGTTTTGGCAATGGGTGCAATCTCAACTATAGTGTAAGTCACTATTACCTAGCTTGGATGCGCTAATGATTGCTATAAAATGGATGTTATTAATTACGGTTATTTTGTTTAGCTGCTCGGCTTATACTTCTCAGCCTTCTGTATTATTAGCCAAAGTGTATGATGAAGAAAAGCACAATGATATTAGTGCCTATTTAGTCAGCGAAAAATTTGATGGTGTAAGAGCTATATGGACGGGCACACAGTTTGTTACTCGCAAAGGGAATATAATTAATGCACCACATTGGTTTACTGCATCCCTGCCCAATACGTGGTTAGACGGTGAGCTTTGGAGCAAACGAGAACACTTTGCTGCATTAAGCGGTATAGTAAGAACTAAAATCCCAAATAACAAAGACTGGCAAGCCGTCACTTACAAAATATTTGATATGCCAGATAAAGCCTTAGCTTTTAGCGAGCGTTATAAAAATTATTCCCAACTTGTTACACATATTAATCAGCCCCATATCCAAGCTGTTAAACAGCGTCGATTTAAAAATAACAAACAGCTTTCTGACTATTTTAATAACATAACTGCGCAGGGTGCAGAAGGCGTTATGTTGCACTTAGCTGATGCAAAACACAAAAGTGGACGAAGTGGTGCTTTGTTAAAGTTAAAGCCTTACCTTGATGCTGAGGCGGTTGTCATTGCTCATTTGCCGGGTAAAGGGAAATACACGGGGATGCTTGGTGCGCTGCGCGTTAAGTCAGCCTCTGGGCAGCTATTTTCAATTGGTACAGGATTTAGCGATGCACAACGTCAAAACCCACCGGCCATTGGTAGCACCGTTACCTATCGTTTTCATGGGTTGACTAAAAATGGCCTTCCTCGCTTTGCTAGCTTTTTAAGAGTGCGAGAAAGCATATAGCAATTTAAAAGTGATCTTAAATATGCTAAATTGCGCGGCCTTTTTGGTAATGTGTGGTGGTATATGTTTGTAGGTTTTGATTACGGTAGTTCAAATTGTGCTATGGGTGTAATGAACAATAATAATGTTCAGTTAGTGCCTTTAGAGCAAGGCAAGCATTACTTACCTTCTACACTTTATACGCATCACAGTGCTTTGGTGGTTGATTTTGTTGCTAAGCATTTAAAAGGGACCGCGCATGAACAAGATTTTAAATCTCAGCGCCAAGCCCTTTTAAACTCACTGCCTCGAATTAAATCAGACCTTGATTTACAACCTTCAGATGAGACCTTATTTATTGGTCGTGAAGCAATTAGTGAATACGTTCAATTTCCTGAAGAAGGATACTTTGTTAAGTCACCCAAATCGTTTTTTGGTGCAACCGGTTTAAAGCAAGGCCAAATTAACTTTTTTGAAGACATTGCAACGGCAATGATCTTAAAAATAAAACAACGCGCAGAGCAGTCTTTAGAAAAAGTACTTACTCAAACTGTTATTGGCCGCCCTGTAAACTTTCAGGCGGTAGGCGGTGAACAGTCGAACCAGCAAGCTGTGGGTATTTTAGAGCGAGCTGCAAAACGTGCTGGCTTTAAAGACGTTAATTTTTTATACGAACCGCTAGCAGCAGGTATCGATTACGAAAGTGATTTAACACACGATCAGAAAGTGTTGGTTATAGATATTGGTGGGGGGACCAGTGATTGTTCGTTTGTGCAAATGGGTCCAAGTTTTAGAGGAAATAGTCAGCGCGATAACGACTTTTTAGCTCACAGCGGTAAACGCGTTGGCGGAAACGATTTAGATATTGCATTGAGCTTTCATGGTTTAATGCCTTTATTGGGGCTTGGCAGTACATTTAAATCGGGATTACCTTTGCCAAATCAGCCGTTTTGGCAGGCATGTAAAATTAACGATGTTAATTTGCAAAGCCAATTTTACAGTGAAAGTCAGGCGCGTGAACTTAATGCACAGTTGCGAGATGTAAGTGCACCAGATCTTTATAAGCGCTTAATTCACTTACAACAAAATAAGCAAGGGCATCAACTTGTTCAACAAGGTGAAGCCGCAAAAATAGCCCTTTCCTCAACACCTGACTTTAACTGTGACTTGCGCTTTTTAGATACCGAACTTAGTAAAAACTTATCTGTTCATGATTTATCGTTAGCTGTAGAAAGTAGTATTAGCCAAATAGTCACTTTGGCAAAACAAGCAATAAACGATGCACAAACAACACCAGACGTTATTTATTTAACGGGCGGCAGTGCGCAGTCTCCACTAATTAAAGCAGCACTTAGCGAGCACTTAGGTAATATTAATATGGTTAATGGTGACCATTTTGGTAGTGTAACTGCTGGCCTGACGAAATGGGCCAGCATGCTTTATAAGTAGCTTAAAGGCTTAAAGACTTATTTGTCGGGTTGCGAGGTATTTTTCGTAATCTGGCAAGGTACGCTCAAGCTCGTTTTCCATTAAAGGAGAGCTTAACAGCATATCAGCACTTACCTCGTTACACGCTACAGGAATATTCCACACTGCCGCTAAGCGCAGTAATGCTTTTACATCAGGGTCATGAGGCTGAGAAGCTAAAGGGTCCCAAAAAAATATTAAAACATGAATTTCATGTTCTGCTATTTTTGCGCCCAATTGTTGGTCGCCACCCATTGGGCCACTTAAAAGCTGAACAACATCAAGCCCTGTACTTTTTTGAATTAAATGCCCCGTTGTACCTGTGCCGTATAAGGTGTGCTTGCTAAGTGTATTTTTATGTTTGTCGCACCACAGCTTTAGCGCGGCTTTTTTGCCATCGTGAGCAACAAGGGCAATATTTTTCTTTGCAGGGAGAGATTGCGTTTTTTGTTCCATATTAATTCTTTTTATTTGTGCCTAAATGCTCATAGTTACATCAACTGTTAGCAAAATTTAGGAAAGTTATAATAGTAGATTAATAGCGAGGGCAATAAATATCATTCCCGTTACTCTATCAATCCAAAGTTGACTGTTTGGATGCTGCCTAAAAAACTGTGCGATTTTGTCGCCAAAATAAATATACGTGCAGTCTATTGGAAAAGCAAAAATAGGGTATAGCAGGCCAAAAAATGCGAGCTGAAAAGTGGCTGATGATAAGCTCGGGTCTACAAACTGTGGAATAAAAGCAATAAAAATAAAGCGACCTTAGGGTTAAGTACCTCGGTCATCATGGCTTGAAACATCACATTAGATTTTTTAGCGGTGCTTACGTGTGGCTTATCTTCACTTTGAGTTTGAGTGGCAGTAGTCGTGTTTTTTAGCGTGCTCTTTATCATCATAAAGCCCAAATAACACAAATAAGCTGCACCTGTATATTGAACAGCACTATAGGCAGCGGCTGATGCTTTTAAAATAGCACTTAAGCCTATTACGGCAAAAAAGGTATGCACAACACCACCTAATGCAAAACCAAACGCACTTTGCATACCCGCAGTACGGCCATTTGCAAATGTTTGTGCCATTAAAAACGCATTCGATGGGCCTGGGGCAACCGCCATTAAAAAACTAGCAATTAAAAAAGAGAAGAGAAAATCAGGGTTGATCATCATATACATGAATTAATTAAAGATAGTTGATGATACCAATCGTAATGATAAATAAAAAGCAGTCTATGGCTTACTGTATCACCGATATAGAGCTTGATTGACCTCTCACTACACAAGTTTCACTTGCTGCTTTTTAAGCGTCGTTTTTAAAGGGAGCGTGGGGAAAATAAGCCGTATTTTCCCATTAATAGTTTGTGTTTAATAAGGTGAATTATGAAAACTGCGCTTTGCGAAACAATAAATAGCTAAATGGGACCAATAATAAAAAGTGGACGCCAATTAATATAGGGGTCTGCAACTGTAAAAATTGAGTAATAAATACCAGCAAACTTGCCCCACTCATTTGCATTGCACCAAGCAACGCTGAAGCTGTGCCCGCTTGTTTAGGAAACAAGCTTAATGCTCGACCTGCTGCAGAGCCAAGAGTGAGCGCAAAACCAAATGCAGCCACAAACATGGGGATCATTAACGCCAAAGCCGATTTATATTGGCTAAACAGGAGCATAAGTAATCCCGAGCCAACCAATAGCAGTAACCCTATTTTTAAAGCGCGTTTGGGGTGGCGTTTAATGTACAGTGGCATAATAAAACTGGCAATAATGCTTAAAACGGCATTTAGTGAAAACCAAAATGTAAAATTAGCTACGCTTCCGCCAAGCTCAGTAATTATCCAGCCAGGTGCTAGGGTGACAAACACTAAAATAACCGACATAGTAACCATGCAAAGCAAGCTATTAAATAAAAATAGTGGCGTTGAAATAATAGGTATAAAGCGTCTTAAATCGAGAATATGCCCCTGATAAACGCTATCGGCTGGTCGTGTTTCTCTAAAAAAAGAACAACGTAACAATAAAGCCTAACAATGCAAACCCAGTTAAAAATAAGAAGTTCATTTCCCAGCCAAACTTAACAGTTAACCAAGCACCTAAAATGGGCGCTAACGCAGGAATAAAGCACACAATGCCATTTAAGTAAGTAATAATTTGGCCGCTACGTTCGCTACCAAATTTGTCTCTTACAATAGCGAAAGCGACAACAAATGTGGCGCATGCACCTAACCCTTGTAATGCTCGAGCAGAAAGTAATACTTCAAACGAAGGGGCACAGTAAGCAAGTAATGCAGAGCCTGCATATAAGCTAATACCCACTAATGCGACAGGCTTTCGGCCAAATCTATCTGCTAATGGCCCTGCAATTAACTGACCTAGTCCAACGGTTAACATAAAAATGGCAACAGTTTGCTGCACTTGTTGCTCAGTCACTAAAAATTGCTCTGCTATGGTAGGAAAAGCGGGCAGATAAATATCAATAGCCATAGGGCAAAAAATAACGAGCAACGCTAAGATAAGTAATAAAGTTAGATTAGGTTTTGCGGGCTGTGTATGCATTGAGTCTCCTTTTTCGCGTATTTTAGGGGGGCACTCGTAAAAAAGAAAGGGCTTTTGGCCTATGCATACGTCGTCATTCGTATTTTTTGTTAAACACATAATAAAAGCAGTAATTAAAACGGCTTTTTTAAACTGGTCTGATGTGTTAGCGTTAATAAAGTAACTGTAACTGGATAATAAAAATGGCAAATCAATCACCACTAGTTAAAACGTGGCATAAATTTAAAAACTTACCCTTTGGCAATTGGCTTTTTACTAAAGCTGTTTGTTTTAAAGCACCTTACTTTGGCTCAATGAAGCCCTACGTATTAGACCTGCGAGAAGGGCACTGTAGTGCTATTGTTAAAAATCGTCGTAGTGTTCATAACCACATTGGAACCATTCATGCAATTGCGCAGTGTAATTTGGCTGAGTTATGTGCAGGGGTGATGGTTGACGCGACTGTACCGGTAAAAACCCATCGTTGGATACCAAAGGGAATGACCGTACAATATTTGGCAAAGGTTGATACAGACGTTACGGCTATTGCTGAAATTGATTTACCACGCCAGTGGATTGATAAAGAAGATTTAGTAGTACCAGTAAAGCTTTATAATACCCGCAACGAGCTCGTGTTCACTGCAGATATTACAATGTATATTACTGAGAAAAAATAGCCTACCGCTCGCTTTTATCCGTGGCTTGTTTATTTACAAACGACAAGCCGCTGTCATCTTCTTCAATCAGTGTTTTAACTTCTTTTTCAATTGGTTCAGCAGTTAACTCTACCGTCTCTTTTTCAGTGCGTTGCTTTAAGTTGCCTTCAATTATAGCGCCAGCATCTATACTCAATGAATCATGAAATACGTCGCCATGGACGTGAGCACCACTTTGTATTTTTACTTCACTTGCATTGATAGAACCAATAACAGTGCCTTTAACAACAATGCCTACTGCTTCAACAATTCCCTCAACTACACCGGAGGAGCCTATAACTAATTGCTCGGCTTTTATGTCGCCATCTATGCGACCATCAAGTTGAACCTCACCTTGGCTTATTAAAGTGCCAGTAAGGCGCACATCTTCAGAAATAATAGAAGGCGTATGATTAACCTTTCTTAGATTAGTACTTGTTGATTTTTTTCTACCGAACACGAGAAAGCGCCTTTGTTATTTTTAGAGGATTGACTTGTTCGCCATTAACCAATACTTCGTAGTGTAAATGAGTGCTAGTACTTCTACCAGTGCTCCCCATTAAACCAATTACATCGTGCTTGGCAATGTGCTGGCCTTTTTTTACTTTTATTTTATTTAAATGGCCAAAGCGAGTTACTAAGCCATTTTTGTGTTCAAGTTCAATAAAGTTACCATATCCGCCATTACGCCCTGCACGAAGAACCACAGCGTCGGCCGGAGCAAAAATTTCGGTTTTGTGCCAACCCGCTAAGTCTACGCCTTTGTGAAATGCTCGGCGATTATTCATTGGGTCTTTGCGTAAGCCAAAGCTACTTGAAATATAATATTTTGCAGCGGGTAAGGGCAGGGTGTTAGGTAATTCAGTTAATAAATTTTCTAGATTATTTAACGCGACTAACTTATCAACTATAGCCAAAAAATGACCGGGTATATTTGTTTCATCGAATACATCAAACGGGCCACCTTGAGCAATATGCAAAGAGTTAATTGCTAGGTGTTCTTCCAAAGCGGCATCAAGGCCTGCGCCTTTAAGCATGGCTAAAATAGCGTTATGTCGTTCGTTTATTTTTTTGTCTAGGTAATTAAAGCTTTGTTCGTATTGCTCATTTAAATGTGCCAAACGTGTTTCAAAACTAATAGGCTTACCTAAATCAACTTGCTTAGCATTTGGGTCTTCATCAACTAAGGGTTCATGAAATTCGCTTTTATTTTCGTTAATAGGTGACTCAAGCTCTTCACCTAACTGAATAACGTCTTGACTGATTGAAGCAGGTAAAGATTCGATCATGCTTTGAAGTAGCGCTTGTTTTTGTTCAAGAGTTACTAGCTGTTTGAGTTGTTGCTCGTGAAGACGTTGTTGCTCGCTAACTTTTTGTTCCCATAGTGCTTGTTTGTTAAGCTGATTTTTTTCTATGTCAGAGATATGGTTAGTTTGTGTGTATACACGAAAGCTAGAAATGCTCACCCAGACAAGTGTTGCTAAAATAAGCACTATTGCAAAAAGTTGTAACCAAGGCGCTAAAACAACATGCTTAACCTCGCCATTTTGACGAATAAGGAGTTGGCGAGCTGGAAAAAGTTTTTTGTAAGACTTTATAAATACTGACATGGCATATAAACACTGGCTACTAACCGGAATAATGTATCAATCTGAGCTTAAAAAGCCAGAAAAAAATTGTAACTGTTCAAAAATTAATAAAAAAGGGCTGCTTTTAAAAGCAGCCCTTTCATTTAAGTATGTTTGATTGAGATTATTTTGCGGCTAAAACCGTGCTTTCAACTGAACCAAAACCAATACGCGCAAAGCCTTCTTTTTCACACCAGCCGCGCATAATAACGTTATCGCCATCTTCTAAAAAGCTGCGTTGTTCGCCATTGCTTAGCGTTATTTTTTCTTTACCGCCACGAGAAAGTTCAAGTAAAGAACCCGCTTCTTCATGTGTTGGGCCAGATTGCGTACCCGAACCCAGCATATCACCCGGCATAAAGTTACACCCGTTAACTGTGTGGTGAGTGACCATTTGAGCTACAGTCCAGTAAGAGTGCTTAAAGCTAGAGGTAGATACGCGGGTAGGAGAGTGCCCTTCGCTACGCATTTTTTCGGTTTGAATTTTTACATCCATTTGAATATCAAATGCACCTTGCTCGCGATTAGCGGCAGACTCTAGATATTCCATAGGTTGTGGATCGTTTTCATCACGGGTCCAACTTGTTCTGTACGGTGCGAGTGCTTCTGTTGTAACAATCCAAGGAGACACTGTTGATGCAAAGTTTTTCGCTAAAAACGGACCTAATGGTTGGTATTCCCAAGCTTGTAAGTCGCGGGCAGACCAGTCGTTAAATACACAAAAACCAAATACATGGTTTTCTGCATTTTCAATTGCAATTGCATCGCCTAGCGCATTTCCTTTACCTAAGTAAATGCCAAGCTCTAGCTCGTAATCAAGGCGTTTACATGGACCAAACGAGGGAGCGTCTGCATCGGGTGCTTTAGTTTGTCCTTTAGGACGGTGAAATGTTTGCCCAGACACATCAATAGATGAAGAGCGGCCATGGTAACCAATTGGTACCCATTTATAGTTAGGTAATAGTGGGTTATCAGGGCGAAATAAACTACCTACTGCCGTAGCATGATAAATAGAGGTATAAAAGTCGGTATAGTCACCAATACGACATGGTAATGAAAATTCAATATCAGCTTGCGATATTAATACGCTCGCAATATCTTTTTGACATTCAGCGCCTTCGCGTAATGCTTTTGAAAGGGCTAAACGAAGTGCTGACCAATATTGCTGCCCTAAACCCATAAATGTATTTAGCGTTGACTCGCTCGCTGCATCGAGTGCTATTTTAGCGTCGCCTGTAAATATATTTAGCTCATTTAGTTTTGCAAGGTCGATAACCTGATCACCTATCGCAACACCACCACGAAATACTTCTTTAGTGCCTTTGCGACGAAACTCGGCAAATGGCAAGTTTTGAATAGGGAAGTCGCAATTGGCAACATTCGCTGACTCTACCCAGCTTGTTAAATTAATATCATGGGTTTCGTTAATTAGGCTCATTACATTTCCTTTGGTTTAACTGTATGGCAACAATGAAGTATTTATTTAAGCATACTTGCACTTTAAGCCATACATTTTAAATATTAAAACGACAAAAAGCAGCGAAGGTCGCTGCTTTTAATTTACTCAAAAAGATTATAAACGCCGCGGCGCTCTTGATCGCGTTCAATTGATTCAAATAACGCTTGGAAATTACCTTCACCAAAACCGCCATCATCAACGCGTTGAATCATCTCTATAAAAATTGGGCCAAATAAGTTTTTAGAGAAAATTTGTAGTAGGTAACAATTTTCGCTTTGGCTATCAACCAGTATTTGGTGTTCGCGAATTTTGTCTTTGTCTTCTTTTACCCACGGCACACGGTCGAAAATGGTGTCGTAGTATTCAGGAATAATATCAAGCGTTGCAATAGTTGATTTATCTAGTTTGTCTAGCGAGCTAACTAAATCGTCAGTTAAAAATGCTAAATGTTGAACGCCTGGGCCATTGTATTCACCTAAGTATTCGTCAATTTGGTTGTTGTCGTTGCCTTTACCTTCATTGATTGGAATTGAGAAGGTGCCACATGGAGATTTAAGCGCATATGAAATTAGCGCCGTTTTTTGACCTTTAATGTCAAAGTAACGTACTTCTGTAAAACCAAACACATCTTTATAAAAGTTTGCCCATGTTTCCATTGTGCCTTTATAAACATTATTAGTTAGGTGGTCGATGCGCTTAAAGCCTTTGTCTTCAACAACCGTTTGCGTTGCTAAATCTTCAAAGTCACTTTCATAAATGGTGCCTTTATCGCCAAATTGGTCAATAAAGTAAATTAGGCTGTCGCCAATACCGTAAATTGCAGGGTAAGGAAGGTTTTTGTGTGTAGAGTCTGTTGCTGGTTTTGCACCGCGCTCTACAGCTGTTTCAAATGCTTTTTGGGCGTCTTCTACACGCCAACCCATTGAACAAATTGCTGGACCATGGCTTTTAGCAAATTCAGCAGAAAAACCTTCGCGCTCGTTGTTCAGTAAAAAGTGAATGTCGTTTTGGTTGTAATAAACAATGTCTTTACCTTTAAACTTTTTAAGCTTTGAAAAGCCAAAATCAGTAAATACTTTATCCATGTAATCTGCATCAGGTGTGGCGTATTCAGTAAACTCAATACCGACTAAACCTAAATAGTTAGTTACTTCACTCATTTTAATTACTCCCACAATGTAAGCACTGTGATTATTTGTTGTTGTGTTAATGGCAAGATAATTAACCAGAATTAGATTTAGGGGAAGAGCAGTCAGGTATTTAGTAATTGAGTGGTGTGTAAATTTTATAGGACGCTTGTGGCCAAGTTGTTTTGAGTCAATACAGTAGAAAATTTTTACGCTGTAAAAGTAAGCAGTTTTAGTGGCTTTTTTTGGTTAAGTTTATGAATTGTAGTAATAAAAAAGAGAGTTTAAGTAGTTAAACTCTCTTTTTTGAAGTGGTATGAAATAGGGTTAAGTGTAATTAATTGTTTACACTTTTGGCATGTTCACCAAAAAACTTGCTACGCTGTTGTAACCACATGTTTGGTTTTATTTCAGGCGCAGCTTGGTAATGGCGTTCAATGGTTTGATTAAGTACGCGTGTTGCTTGCTCATAAGTGAGTTTTTGCTGCGCATTACCTAAGCTTTTTATTTCGTCGCGGCTCATTGCACGGCCGGCATAAAGCATGGCATTTAAGTAGCCTGGCTCGGTTTCAAAGTTGTCATCATTAAACAGCAGCACTGCGTCTTTGAGTGCCCAGCGGTTGTTTATTTCTCCATCTTCCTTTACACCCACTAGTTCGCCATCTATGTACACTTCAAATACGCCATTGGTAGGTGCAGTATAAAATACTAAAGCGACACGATGCCAAGAGTCTGGTTGTGTATTGCCAAAATAGCCGCTGTCGCTGGTTGATTTACCATAACCACCACTTGGGTCAATAAATATGTCGGCATCGTCGGTTAAGTAGTTAACGGTATCCGCTTGAACAACCGCACGGTAAATATCTTGGCCTTCTGCTGGCCAGTATAAATCCATTACAAGTGTGTAGTCTGAAACCATGCCATCAGCGGCATAATCGCCGTTAGCGGGTGTGTTTAAGTTAATATGTAGGCCTTCGGTTGGTGCATGCCTTGAAAATGCCATTACACCTGACGGCCCATCACTCAAATCACTAATGCCGAGTTCGGTAGTGGTTTTATATTGAGTTTCTTCTGGGCCCCAGTCTTTTTCTTCAGGATCGAAGTAACTGAGTACTGAAGGTCCAAAATCTGCTGTAAGTGGGCTTGCTGTATTATCAAAATTCCATACCGTTATGTTTTCTTCGTTTGTACATGAAAACAGTTGACTGTTGGTATCTAGGTATAAGCACTGGCTTGTTCTAAATCGGGCGTACTGATCTAGTAACCACCATGCTTCGGCAATGGGTTCTACGTTTGAAAATGTGACACCATTAAAAAATAATTCAGGGTTAAGCGCTGCGCCTTTAAATAAAGCGACATCATAATTGCTGGTTGCTTGAATGTTATCCGGTGTGAGTAAAAACCAGTCAGGTTGGCTTGCATACATAGACGTTAAGTCTGTACCTGTTACTGTCACTTTATATATTGCGTTAAAACCGGGTGTATTTGAAGGCTGTCTTTCTACGTAAAATGCTTCGTGAAAATCTTCTTGTGTGAGCGTGCCGGGTGTCCAACGCTTTTGAACCAGTTCGGGGTTTAAAAGTGCAGCTGTGATTGAACTTTCGTGTTGCGCGGCTAATGCTGTTATTTCAGCTAACTCAATTGCACTAGGGTAGTTTTCTGAAATAGCTATTTCGGTTTGTGCATCAGGCGCGTAACGGCCCATAATTTCATCAATGGCTTGCTTTGTTGGTTCATCACGTTCAGTGATGGTTTCAGTTGCAATCGTTTGATAGTTCACAACAGGTGATGTTTTATCAGCTAAATTAAACTCAAGTGTTAAGTCGGTTATCCCTTTTGCATAAAAGTCAGGTTGAATAACAATGGCGCCATTTTCTAGTGTATCAAAGCTTTCGCCGCCATGGGTATGGCCCCCTAATACTAAATCAATACCTGCAACCTCAGTTGCCATATCTGTATCTAGGCCTACTCCTAAATGGCTTAGCATTACCATGTAATCAACATCATCACGGTATTGGTCTACAATGCTTTGTGCAACTTGCTGCCATTCCCAGCTCATTTTAAATTGTTTTATAAAATCAGGAATTGGATCGTCTTGCTGTGGCTCATCTAGTTCATTCCATGGCACCGACGTCATGCCAAATACACCTAAGGTGACACAGCCCACTTGCACTTTTGCAAAGCTCACAGCGGCAAAATCTTGAAGTTGCTCCCCTTCATAGCGAGTGTTACTTGCAAGCACAATTGCTTTATCATCTTGCGAATAACTCAGTAGTTTTTCTGGTCCCCATGCATAGTCGTGGTTTCCCACAACACGAATGTCAAACTGCATCGCTTTAATGGCTTCTTCGGTTGCTGTACCTTGTGAAAGTTGCTCTGCTACCGTGCCTTTTTCATAATCGTCACCACCATTGGTAAATAGGGTATGTGGTGTTTGGTTGGCGACTTGATTGTAATAGGCTTTAATACGGCTAAAGTATTGTTCCTCATACCCAAAACGAGCATGTAAGTCTGCTACATGAACAAAGCGTACCGATTGTGTTGTTGCGCTCGCTTCACATGTTGGACCAATATCGGCGAATGTTTCTTTACGCTGCATTTGAATTGCATAAGTGCCTACTTGATTCACTTGTGCATTGACATAATCATCGCTTACGGTTGAGTTAGTAATCGTTTCCCAACTATTTAGACCTAACTGTCTGGCTATGAATAATTGCCCACCGAGTACATAGTCTTCAGGTATTTTTATTCTAATAGTAAAGGAGTCTGAAAATGAAATGTCAGGGTCGGGTATAAGGGTGTGTAAATCAGAGATAATGTTTAACTGTGCGTTGGCATCATCTAGCGTTGTTTTTTCGTAAGTGATTTCGCTATTTGATGAAGCTATATTTGCAGGGATAATTAATTCAAACCCCCCGTTATCTAACGTTGAGTTTAAGCCGTTAGCAGCAGTTAAAGAAAGTAGGGTGGGCTCGGGTTCAACAGGATCATTTGGATTAACCGTTACTGCATCACTCGCACCACCGCATGCACTTAACATAAAGAGCAAAAATGGTATTGCAGCTATTTTTAATAACTTGTCCAATAACATATACAGCAGTCCTCGGGTGTCTAATTTAACAATTTATTAATGCATAATATCAGTTAAAAGTATGGGAGCATAGCTGTAATAAAAATCGCCCCCATAACAATTATGGGGGCTATTTTTTATTTGTTACTACATTTGGAATATGCAGTAAATAATTATTAGTACAAAAGGATTAACCGAATTAGGTCTCTAATCCTTGTTTTTCCCATATTTTCGCTTTAAAACTCATAAGCACTAAAACAATACCTACACCAATGCTAAATAATGCAATTTGTAAGTATAGGGTAGGGATTTCTTGAACGTTATTAGGATCAAAGTTACCAGCAAGTATGCCCGAGATAACATTACCAATAGAGTAAGTTAAAACAAACACACCCATTAACTGGCCCGTATAGCGACGAGGCGATAACTTGCTTACTGCACTTAATGCAACAGGGCTTAAACAAAGCTCACCCACTGTGTGTAAAAAGTACGTAGTTACCAACCAGTAAGGCGCTACTTTTAAGCCTTCTGCTGCATAATGTGCTGCCATAAACATGACTAAAAAGCCTGAGGCCATAATAATTAAGCCAAATGCACATTTTACGCTGTAAGTAGGCGATATCATTTTTTTAGACAGGTTTATCCAAAGCGCAGCGAAAAAAGGTGATAAAACAATAATAAAAATTGAATTTAAAGATTGAAACCACGTAGTTGGAATTTCAAACTTACCAATTAGTCGGTCGGTGTAATCGCGGGCAAATAGGTTTAACGAAGAGCCGGCTTGCTCAAAACCAGACCAAAAACATGCAGAGGCAACACACACTAAAAATAACGCCCACATTCTTTGTTTTTCTTCGCCTGTTAATTTGCCTTTAAAATAAATAAGGCCAAAGTACACAAAGAATATAACAGTAAATATAACAGCTGTATAACCGGCTACAACTGAAGGGTTTATAATGATAGCACCAGTCATAGCGGCTATGGTAACACCCGCAACAACAGCCACAAACAACGCGATAGCGCCCCAAGTACGTGAAGTGCCTTTAGCGCTTAATGGATTAGCAGGTAAAGCGCTGTGCTCTGGTAAGTTATCAAGGGTAAGTTTGTATTGTACTAAACCAATGGCCATACCAACAGCTGCTGCACCAAATGCCCAGTGCCAACCTACGTTCTCCATAAAGTAACCACATACGTAGTAGCCTATTAAAGAACCCAAGTTAATACCCATGTAATAAATAGCGTAACCGCCATCACGACGCTCATCAGCATCGCTGTACAACTGGCCTACCATTGCACTGATATTTGGCTTGAGTAAGCCCGTACCTGTTGCAACAAAAATTAAACCAATAAAAAATGAATATTCATGTGGAACGGCCAAAATAATGTGGCCACACATAATGATAATACCACCGTACCAAACCGCTTTTTGGCCGCCAAATAATCTATCTGCTAACCAACCGCCAGGTAAGCCTAAAAAGTATACCGCACCTGTGTACAAACCATAAATTGCAGCCGCTGATGCAACCGTAAAGCCAAGGCCTTCTTGTTGTAAGCTTGCTGTCATGAATAATACGAGCATAGCTCGCATACCGTAATAACTCATTCGTTCCCACATTTCAGTGAAGAACAATGTCGAAAGTCCTTTAGGGTGGCCAAACCAGCCACTATCTGGAGCTGAACTCATATTTACTTCCTAACTTAAAGAATTGTTGTGATGGCCTTATAATTTTTTGCTTTAGCTCAGTTAGCCTGTTTATAAGGTTAAAGTGCTCGACCACCAGTATATTATTTGTATCTAAGATAATGATTTGCTGTATGGCTGTAACACCACAAGGTAAGAGACACACCCTTATCCTAGCTACAATTGCGCATAAGTATACATATACCTCAAGGCGAGGGGAAGTACTGAGCGGTGTATCACCTTATGCTAAGTTAGAACTCAGCATAAGGGATAATAGGTGTACCCGGAAACTCTAGGGTCCCGTAAACAGGATTGAAGTAGTAACGGATATACAGTTGGCCAAAATTAGGTTCGTAAAAGTCAGAACGATCAATAGCTAAATAACCACCAAAGAACCAATGTGGGGTTATTCTGTATTCAAAGCTGCCTTCTAAGTTGTACGATACGCCCGCACTGGTATCTGAATCAAAGGCAGGGTCTACACCGGTTTCAAGTTGGCGAACAAAGGCTTCAGCTTGAAGGTCAGGATCATTAGGAAAAAAATCGATGGCTTGCGTTTTAGTTTGCGAATACGACACGCCTGTTTTTACGCGGTATACAAAGTCATCACCCCATCGTGCATCGTAGGTCAAAGGAACCGATAACCCAATATAGTTCTGTGGGCTGTAGTAGCCGCCGTGGCCCCAGGTTTCTTCACTTAAATTAAATTTATACGCCCAATGCAATAAACTTGCACCCACTGTAAATTCGCGATCTTGATTACTTATTACACGATAATAGGTACCGCCCATCAAGCGGTAGCGCTGGTTATCTTTTACGTTTTGACCTTTATATAATGTAAAGTCAGCACTAGACCAAAACCCCCAATCGCCGCCTAAATCATGAGAAACATTAGCGGTTAAACCGGTTGAGCGAACCCCCCCCCAAATTTTACCGGTATTAACGTCTTCAAGACCAGCATAGGCCAGTACTGAGCTGGTTACTGGTCGTTTTTCTAATTCAAGGCTATAACCAAAGTCACCAAAGTCGTCCGAGTAATTAATACCCCATACAATGTCTTCGATTAAAAAGCCCAGTGGTGTTGTACCAATATCTACGCGCCAGTTTTCGTTTTGCCAACCAATGCCAATATCAACGCCATCTTGCTCAGGACTTACCTCGTCAATACCACAGGTAAATATACACAAAGCGCCTTGACCGTATCGACTGCCAGCAAATTGCTCGTCAAATCGTGTTGTTTGCGCGCTAATACTTGTAGGATCTATTTTTACAAAGCCTTGCCCCTGCCAAAGCGGAAAGTACGCTTCAATAGGGACTAAACCAGCGCCCAATGTAGCCTCACTTTCAGTACTTACTTGTCCGCTAAAATTTACACCAACAGCAATGTAGGCTTGGTTTTTGTTTTGTTGGCTGAGTAGTTCTCGTTTGGCACCGTTTATATACCACTCGTCGTTTTCATTAATGCGCGAAAGTGATGCGTAGAGTTCTTTTTCATTTAGTTGACGATTAGGTGAAAGCGTTTGTGCGTACCACGTTTGTGCTTGCTCTGTTTCATTAAAATTAGCAGCAACTTGCGCGCCTAAATAACGAAGCTCTAAATCATTAGGTGCTTTTTGAATAAGTTGCTCGGCTAAGTAAAGGGCATCACCTGCGTAATTAAAATCGTTTAACGATTCCATAATTTGACGCTGAAAATAACTTTCTTGCGTTGTACTTTGTTCAATGGCGAGCTGTGTGACCTCTTTTGCTTGGAAATCATCACCAAGTGCTCTATAGGCTTTGGATATTGCCATTAAAGCTTGGGGTTCAATTAACTGATTATTTTTTAGTTTTTGTTCGTATAAAATAATCGCTGATTGGTTTTGATCAAGTGCTAAGTTTGCATTTATTAGCGCAGTTGTTGTTGCTGCTGAACTTGGGTATTTTCGATCGAGCTGATTTAGCTTCGCAATAAGATCACTGCCACTAAAATACTCAGAATAATAGGCATTTTGTAATTGCACAAACTGATCTATTTCACTCTCAGAGGCATTTTCAGGAAGCCGATAACGATTAAACCAATCCGTAGTCTGAGCTTTATTACCCTGTGCTAAAAGCCATTCTCCATACAACATATGCCAATAGGCTGATAATGAGGGGTCTTCAGCTAATGCGTCACGCATGAGTTTTAAAGCGTGGTTTTGTTCTTCTATGCTAAACCAGCTTCGTGCTAGCTCAGCTTTCATTGGTGGCGTTAAATTTTGTGCTTCTAACGCACTTAAGTGATAAATAGCAGCCGCTTTATTTTGAGAATTAATAAAACGTTCGCTTTGAGCTAAAGACTCATTAAGTTGTAACTGTTGTTCAAGAGATACAATGTCAGCATCGCGAGATTTAAATGGAATATACTGAAGCGTAGCAAGCGCACCTTGGTAATCGTCTAAAGCACGCAAAAACAGTGCATGGCTATACCTAAGCTGTGAATTTAGCGGAAATTGCCACAATACATTATTAAACAATGAGCGGGCTTTGTCGGTGAGTCCTTTTTGTTGATATATAAACGCTAAGTCGTAATATAACCAAGGCTCTTCTGGTGTTGCTTGAATAGCCTCTTTTAATATTTTTTCAGCCTCTTCTAATTCACCAGCTTCAGTTAGCTTTGTTGCCTTAGCTCTATACACGCTACTTAATGAGCTTAAATATGACGCTCTTAATATTTCTTTTTGTGAAAATGAAAGTCGATTAAAAAAAGATGTGAGCGTTTTTTCACTTTGTTCAAGCTTTGCAATTTCAAGTAAGCCAAATAGGGCGCCTTCGTTTAAAGGCTCGCTTTTAAGCACCACTTGGTAGGTAAGCGCAGCTTGTGAATATAGCCCTTGGGTAAATTGTAAGGTGCCACGATTCGCCAATACGGTATTAGGTTCTTCTTCTAATGCGGCGGCTAAATCGAGTTTTAGCTTAGCAACTCTAAATTCACTGCTATCTATAGCGTCTCTTGCTTGGCGAATATACAGCCAAAACTTAGCTGTTTTAGCCATGCTTTTAAGGGTATTTCGCTCTGCAAAGTCGGCAGTGTATTTTTGTGCACGTGTAAAATAATTATAGGCTTTACCATTTTCACCTAGTTGTAGGTAAAGTATGCCTAAGCTGTTCATGATTTCGCCGTCAGTAGGGCGGCCTTTTAAGGCTTTTAACAGAAGAGGTTCTGCTGCTTTTAACTTTTCTTGTTCGAGTAGATTATTGCCTTTTAACCAGAGCTGATAAGCCGGGTCGGCTAATAATTTTTGGCGTGCTTTTAATTGCTTTTTAAAGTCTTGATACTGTAACTCTCCCTTATTACTAAACGGGTAAAGTATAAAGTATTGCTGAAATTGCTTGTCAGTATTACTGTTTATTGGCATATTTTTTAATGCAGAGAGCCAAATACTTTCAACTTCATCACTAAAACCCGATGTCGATCCATACTTACTTAAAATACGCATAGCTGCTTTATCGCGTGGGTTACGTCTTAGTAAATGTCTGGCATAAGCAACTTCTATAGTGCCTAGGTTGTCATAGCGTTTTAATAATTGTTTGTAACCATTTTTAACCCCTTGCCATTGAGCGCTGTCCTGGGCATACCAGCTTAAATGCTCAAGCTCAAAGTTTAAAGTAGGATAAACATCATTAAATATTTTATTGTAAATTTGACGTGCTTGTTCATACCTGCCGGCACGAGCAAGCAGCTTTGCTTCTTGAATTACTGCCTTGTCTTTACCTTGAATACGAGACATAACCTTGAGTTTTTTTACGCAAGGTGTTTGTTGTGTTAGTTGGTTATCAAGCTTACTTAATAACAAGTTTGCCTGGTCTGTATTGCCATTCGTAAAGTCGTAATGTGCAAGCGCACATTGCGTTTCTATTCGGGTAGGGGCAATTGCAACCAACTTCTGCAGGCTATCTTCAACAAGTCTTTTGTTTTGTTGTGCTTCACCAATACTAATTTGGTTTAATAACCAATCAACCGATTGTGTATCAATATCATTTATTGTTGCGGCATTTAAATTAGTGCTTAGTGCCAATGTACAAGCTAAGGCCAACCTTAACGACATTCAGTGCTCCAAGTAGGTTGTAGCGTTCCATCAGCCGTTATTTTAAAGCGCTTGTTTACAGCACTTTCACCAAATAAATGCAATACACTGTCGTAATAACGTGTTTGCGTAAAAGACTTATCAATCATTAGCTTTTGCTGAATGGCCATTACTAGCTCATCATTACCTTGCTCTGCTAACAAAGGCAACAGGGCAGCGTTAAAGCCCAAAGGCCCTCTTTTTTCAGATTTACCTGATTGAGCGTACGTATTTAAAGGAACATGGCCGCGCTCTTCAATAGTGTCCATAAACGGTGCAAACTGAGTAAGAAGCTCTTGTTTGTAGGGTGAATCTTTTGCCATCATACTTGCCCAAAGGTAAACACGAATTGCATTATAACTACCTAAATCTGTATTTTTTCTGTCGTAGTAAAAACCGCGGTTTGAATCAAACATAACCCAATCAGGGCTAACGCCTTGCTGTGCGGTATCTAAAATTAACTTAGCTGATCCTTCGTGCAGTTGATGCCACGGTGAATGTGGATAAAGCTTTTTAAATTGCTGGTAAATAAATAACGGCGAGTAGCTAGGATTTAGCTTATAGCGCTCATTGTCAAACTCAAAACCGGCAGGTGCGGGGAGTAAAGAAAGGCCAAGGCCCGTTATGTAGGCGGTTTCTTCTCTGATTATACGTTGAGCAAGCACTGCGGCTAAAATACTATAGCGGCGTTCATCCCATAAAATTGCCGCTTGCGATAAACTGTAGGCAATCCATAGGTCTGAATCTGACGCAGGGTTTGAATCTAAAATCCCCCCTACGCGGTTTTTATCTAGTCCCCATTTCCATGCTGGTAAACGCGTACTTAAATCGCCCTCTGATAAATGCTCTTGGGTCCAATTTAAAACAGAATCAAAAGCGGCTTTATCGTTGGCAATAAGCGCAAAAAATAGTGCATATGATTGGCCTTCAGAGGTTGTGATACTTTGATCACTGCCCAAGTCAATAACGCGGCCGTCTTGGCTTATAAAATGATTTTTAAACACTTGCCACGACTGCCAAGGTTCGCACTGTTCAACTTGTGCGTTGGCATTGAAAGCAAATAGTGCCATCACGGTAAAAAACATATTAACGAGTGATTTCATTATTCGTCTCCTTCAGCTAAACGCTTGTAAGTTAATGCTTGTAATAATCGCCATAAGATAAATGAGATCAGCAATAGCGTTAAAATAGACAGTAATGCCAAAATAAATGGATGATCAGATAAGTGAAACCACACTAATGTATGGACTGGGATATGGCCTACAAAGTATTGCTCATCTACTTGAATGGTTTTAATACCCTGTGAGTTGATAATGGCTGCACTACCTTTTACTTGAGCTAATTTTTCTGAGTTCATTAGAACATCGTCAAGTATAGTAAATGCATTTTGCGTCGTAGCACTCAACGAGACGATAGAGCGGTCTGAGTCAAACGGTGATTGAAACCCTGTTATAACAGCCATATCGCCACTACTTTTAATACTAACCTCTACTTTATCGGTCGTTTGTTCGTCGTATGCACCATTATAAATTGCTTGTTTAATTGCGCGCTGATTATTGTTAAGCAAAACATTTGTTTGTGCATCTTCATCTAAGTCATTAGCAATACTGTTAGGTTTAGCAATAACGAGTATGTCTTTATCATCTAAATCAGCGTCCTCATTTAAATGAGCAACACTCATTCTATGGGTTGGGTAACCGGTGATCGCGCCAAAGTGCCCCGTTAAGTTAAATAAAACGGTTAAAGCATTTGGTGTTGGGTTTTCATCAATAAGCACCAGTGTTTGTTGTAAATCAGCATATTTGGTAAAAGGAAAGCCACTATTAGCAAATACGTTCAGATCTGGTAATGCGATATAGTGATCAAATTCACTTACGTCAATGCTTGAATCGCCATCAATAACACCAAACTCACCGCCAGGAGGTGCAACAGCACATTCACCTTTTTTGAGTACACCAAACCTAAAGTCAAAGTTAAGCTCATTTCTGTTAGCTAAATTAATGCCATTTACAGAAAAGCCTTCTGTGCTTTGTGTGGTGTCAGTATTGGCAACTAGTGGCAACAACGCTTGTGTTGTTTGTAGTAAATCGTTGTTTTCATCTAGTAAAAAACCACTTATAAATTCTTGGTTTATTAGCATATTTAAACGAGAGTCGATGGCTTCTGATTCTGGCGTGCTACGGTACTGAAGAGTAATAGGTATTCCTCTTTCACGCCACGTGAATAGATCAGGTGCAAAGCGAATGTTTAGTTTTACTGGACCATTATTAAGACCTTGCGCCTGTAGTTGCGTAGGGTAGTCAATAAGCTCGTCAAAATGAACTGGACGATCGCTTCTAAGCCAGCGTGGTGCATCATACGCTTTTCGAAGTGGCAACTGATTTATGGCTTCAATACTTGCGCTTCTTCCTGTCATTACTTTGTGGCCAAATGCAAGGCCAGTCACCGCTGTTTTTAAATCAGCTTCATCACGGCCCAATATGAGTAACATTTTATAATAACGATTAAATGGGTTTGAAATGATTTCAATTGTTGGTTTTTCAACATCTGGGTAATCTTTCAAAAAATCAGGTTTTGAATCATTAGTAATAAAAACCACACTGTGTTGATCAGGCGATTTATTTAACGTTACGGGAAAATTAAATCCACGCCAATCAGCTTGGGCTCCAAACCAACTCGATAGCGTTGCTGCTGCCTCAATAGCTTGGGTATTGGGTGTTTTAGCAAATACAAATGGAAGGTTAAGCTTGTTGTAATCCTTTTCATCAAAAAACGGCTCTGGGAGGTATTCTAAACGGCTATCGATAGCGAGTTGCTTTTGATCGAGCGTTATGTTGCTTGATTTATTTATTTCTGTCCAAATAGTACGGCTGAAGTAGTCTTGACATCTAAGGTCGTAATAACCAACCAATTCAAAGCGAACTTGGTTGTAATCTTGAATGTATTTAGCGTTAAGATCGAGGCTGTGCTGCACTGTGTTCTTTACAATACTAAGTTGTTCGTTAATAGGTAAAACAGTGACTAAATTATCATTAAAGTATACTTTTAAGTGAGAAACATTCGCGATTAATGAAGGCGAGTTAGTATACGAAAAGTTAAGCTTTAAATTGGTGCTCAATTTATCTATTCGGTTTGTAAAGTCAACGCGGGAGTTATTATTTACCCCGTTGAGCCTAAAACCTGTAAAGCCTAACGCTTCAAACTCTAAGCGTAAACTCGACACCTGAGCGCTCTCAGGGTATCCATTAATGAACATTGATTTATTTTGTAATGGCTCAATTGCATGCGCAAAGTAAGCGCAACAAATAAGCGACAATGTTAGGGATATATTAAGCAACTTTTTAATCATAATTATTATGCACTATTGGTCTTTTTGGAGTAAATGAGTTTACGTATACAACTAAATTAGTCATAAACTGAATGATAGGTTGAAGCACTCTTGGTGCGTGGAAGAGCAAGTTACTAAACCCTCTGAGGCTTGTTTTTTGCACTTCTTTAAAACTGTAAGATGGGCGGTCATGTCTAAAGTTATTTTGCCAGTCAAGCCACGCATCAGCTCGTGAAAATGTACATTGTATAAACGCGCGCTGTTTTTCAAGAGATAAATCTTTAATGGTTAAGCCAATTTGGTTACCCCGAGTATTACAAACATGGGTAGTAAACGAAAATTGCTTATTACCGCGGCTCATTAATAATTCTATTTTATCGTTTACACGACAAGCATGTGCATGGTCGGTTTCTATTCCTACGCCGTTATCGGAGTAATCTGTAATTTTTACTTTTAATGTGTGGCCATTTGCTAAACGAACTCCCGCTGGGAAGTTTGCTTTAATGCGGTGTGAATGCCTCACTTGGCGTGCTTCTGCTGCCACGGCAACCGCAGCACCCAAAATGATAATATTATAAAGCGCCCACCCCATACTAATCAGCAGTACACCAACTTGCGTAGGGTCGCCAAAAAACAGGCGCAAAATACCAACTAACATACCGACTAAATTAATAGCGAGTAAAACCAAATATGGCTTAGAAATACCCCAGTCATAATGCTCTTTATCGTTTAATCCACCTTTTTCGGTAACGTTAAATTTACCTTTGTTTGGATTAAACAAAGCAACTGTTGTTGGCTTTAATATGTACCAAGCAAGCACAGATTCGTAAACTTCGCCCCAGAACGAATAGCGATACTTACCTTGTATTCGTGAGTTAGTTGCTTTTATTTGAATAAGTGTAGGTACAACGTAGATAAAAATAGCTAAAAATGGCGCGTAAATAATGTATGCATTAAAGTATATAAGTGCCAGGGGCGCGGTTAAAAATACAATGCGCGGAATACCTGATAGAAAATGCAGCATAGCATTTAAGTAACAAAGTCGCTGAGGGATGTTCAAGCCTTTGCCTAACAGCGGGTTATCGAGCCTAAATATTTGCGCCATGCCCCGTGCCCAACGAATTCGCTGGCCAATATGAGCCGATAAACTGTCAGTGGCAAGGCCAGCAGCTTGAGGAATATTTATATAGGCAGTTTTATAACCTGCGCGTTGCATTCGCAGTGCAGTATGAGCATCCTCGGTGACGGTTTCAAAAGCAAAGCCACCTATTTCATCAAGCGCTTCTCTTTTGAGTACCGCACACGAACCACAAAAGAACGTAGCATCCCACATATCGTTTCCGTCTTGAATAAGCCCGTAAAACAACATGTTTTCGTTTGGAATTTGACTGTGGTTATTTAAGTTTCTCTCAAATGGATCTGCGGAGAAAAAATGATGTGGTGTTTGTACTAAACACACTTTACTGTCTTTTAAAAACTGTCCCATGGTCATTTGCAAAAATGAACGAGCAGGTACGTGGTCGCAATCAAAAATGGCAATATAGTCACCATCTGTGTAGCGCATAGCACTATTCATATTTCCGGCTTTTGCATGGTTATTATCTGGTCTTGTTAAATAACCCGCACCCACTTGTTTAGCAAATTCACCAAACTCAGGACGTTTACCATCATCTAAAATATATACTTTCAGCTTATCTGCTGGCCAATCTATGCTTAATGCGGCAAGGGTAGTCGGCCTTACAACACTTAAAGGTTCATTGTAAGTAGGAATGTAAATATCTACCGTTGGCCATAAGTCAGTATTTTTTGGCAACATGACAGGTTTTCTTTCAAGTGGGTTAATAGTTTGAAAAAAACCTAAAATAAGTACCATCCATGCGTATGTTTCTGCTAGTAACAAGCCTGCACCTAATGTAAGTGCTAAAGGGTCATCCCAATTAAGTGTTTCAGTGTATCGCCACCACAAGTACCGCGAAGATGTAGTGACAGATAAGGTAATCATTACAATCGTGGCCATATGGCCTTTTACGCGTTTGAGCGCGTAAGCAACCAGTAAAATAAAGCTAATAAACACTGCTTGCGCTTCAAGGCTAAAGGGAATGGTAACAAATATGGCAAGCAAGAATAATATCAGTGCAACAACGATGTATTTAATAAGTTTGTTCTGCCAAATACGAGCGTCTGCCATTGTTTTAAAAGCACTTTTTTTAGGCTTGTTGTTTTTGGAAAAAAGGCGCCTTATTAATCGGCCTAATTTAAGGTCGTACCAACGAAGTTGCCTTAGGCTGTAACTGACCCCGTCATAAAAATAATTTACAGCATGCTTTTTTATTGGACACTGATTTTTTTTTGGGTTTTATGAACAGCAAAAAGCAAAAATATGCTCTGAATAACAAAGCGTATAATATTGGAATAGATATAAGTTCTGTATGGTAACCTTAAGTGTGGATAATAGTTATATAACGCTAACTCAAAGTTTTCTTTGTTCTTTTTTATATTTACAAATAATGAACCGAACAAAGTTATAAAGGGCATTAAAAATGCTTCAATTACATTAACCTTGTGCTGGTTAAAGTAACTATGAAATTTAAATAAAATGTAACGCACAAGCTTATCAGTGAATAATATACTCAATAGAATATACAATGTGCTGTGTATGGGCCTTTTGTAAAAAAGTAGTAAAGCTCATCGTCAGTTAGCCGCCTTACTTACAAGCCAACCAGCCAGTGTTTCAAAGTCATCGTTCGCTACACTGTATGGAGCGCAATTAAGGGCTACATTACGATTAGCTGTGGCCTCTTTAATAACTTCATCGCTGTTAATAAAAAACGGCGCCATAAATGGCAATGTAGATTGCCAAAGAGAAAATAGATCAAATTCTAACACTGAGGCTGCGTTGTAACGATTAACGACAAAAAAGTGTTTCCAAGTTGACTCTACTGACTTAAGAGTTTGAAGGCGCTTGTATATGAGGCTATGACAAATTGCATCGCAAGTGACTAGCTCAATAACAATATCGTTTTCTTCTAACGGGTAGTGAGAAATATTAATATGTGAAGGGCAATCGAATATTATCCAAGCAGATTCTTTATAATCCAGATTTTTGCAATTGTTAATTGTGGTTATAATTTCATCTAAAGTTGATTCATTATCGCCATGGGGTAAAAAAAGAACGCCATCGCTATCTTTACGAAAATGTAATAATGCATCGTCAAAAGTACTCTCGTTGCTCCAACCTTTTGTGGCTGTCCATTTAAGTCCAAAGTGCAAACCAAGGTCACTTTTAACATCTAGGTCTATGGCAACCACATCAACATCAGATTTTTTCAAAACGCACGCTAAGTTTGCAACAACTGATGTGCTACCTATGCCGCCTTTGATACCTTTAATAAAAATCCTTTGCAATGGAGTTTACCTTTTTTATTTTTTTTCTTTAGAAGTTTTTAATGCGTCATCAATTTCTTTCAATAGCGCATACTTGTTAATTGTTTTTTGTATTTTTTTGTGTATTCATAATTTCTATATAGTCGTCACTTTTCCCACCAAAACGGCGAGCTAGGTTTTCTATGTCACTTGATGTGAGTATTTGTGAGCTTTTTGTAGCTAAATTATTCATTACAACCTTTGTAAGCGTAATATTTATTTTTATTAAAAGTGGACAATATTTGGCTATTATATATAGAATAGCAGGCAAAACTAGTAAAAAAGTATTTTTTTGAGGGCTTTTTAAGTGCATAACTTTAACATAACGGGTTTAGAGCCGGCTGCAAAAGAGTTAAAATCGGCTTCAAGTTATGCTGTTTTAGCCCCTTTAGATAATTTTGTAATTGAATTTGCTTTACATGCAATTAACCAAAATTTCGCAAACGATATTTACATTGTTTCTCAAGACGTTGAATCTTTCTTTGAGTCGTCATTTTCTGCAGCAATTAATACTGCGTACAAACGTAGTAAAGTTCATCCATTTTCTCTCTCATCTGAGACACAGCATTACTCAATAGAGCGAATAAACAAAGGTATAATTAAAGAGATAGGCGCGTATAAAAAATTAAAAAATGCGCTAGTGTTTATCCACTTCAACACAGAGCTACTTAGTGCAGCAACCGAAGCTAGCACAAAAACAATAATGAACGATTACAGTGAGTTTGCAAAAAAAACAGGGGTTACCTTATTATTTTTGCTATCTGGTCCAGAAGTAACACACTATCGATTTTTAATAAGGCAGCTTAATAAATCTTTTGATGGATTAATTTTTGTAGATAATGATTCCGCTACCCGCGTTTTAGAGTACGATTATTGGCACCACACTACGGGTGTATTTGCTGATATGCAGTTTCAACTGTCGCTTGAAGATAATCAGTTTTTGGTACAAGAGGGAACTGTAAACGATCTAAAAGTATTCAATGGCTCGCATTTTCCAGATGAGGACGATGTTTGGTTAGTGCAAAGCGCTGTGCCAATCGGTACAAAATTGCCTACGCATTATTATACCGCAAAAGACAATAATGAGCTGTTTGACAAAGGCCCCAAATTAAAAGCGGCGACATTGGTGTTTGCTGTTACGCGTTACACAGATTTAGCACTGCTTGGTAAACAGTGCTTTGAACTTAGAAAAAGCTGCGGTCGTTGGTTGAAATTGGTAGTACAAAATGTTGATGGCGTTATTCGCCATCAAGATGAATGTTTATTTTTAACTTTAGGCGTTAACCTTATTTTGTATAGCTTTTCTGAACCTTCGCGATTATTATCTCAAATTCAGTCTATTCAAGGGTTTCAATTTTCTAGACCGTTACCGCCATCTGTCGAGCACGTTCTTAAATATACAGAAAATACGTTTTCTAAAGGCTATTTACCTTTTGATGAATTTACGCGCCAAGTAGAGGTTCATAGTGACTCTGCTGTTAATCTGGGTGTTAGCGGCGTATTGGTTAAGCTTGAGTTATTACCCCGCATAGAGCCCATTCACCCTTTACACTTGTTTCATATTAAGCGTGAAGGGGATGTATTTAGCCTTGCAGATAACACCGTGTATTTGTACTTGCATGCGTGTAGAGAGAACGACGTAAATAATGCAATTAAGCATTTATTCAAGCTACAAACGAGTGACTTTTTTGTGCAGCAAAATGTTATTTCAGATCATTTTCATATACAGCAAGAATGTAAGCAATTAAGGCGGCTTTATAGCGGTAAACAGGTTACTGATTATTCTAAACAGTTAACAGAGAATGATAGCTATAAGTTTGAACCCGGAGTGTCAAAAGGGATTACTGAGTCGTTAGACACACCTGAGTTTACAAATGATGCGCGCCCCGATGCTGTGTCATTTGTAATGAGATTAAAGGCTTAACCAATGAGTATTAATCAGCTTTTTATTACCGTTATTTTGGCAATTATAGTCGGTATTGTACTTTGTATGTCGGCAACTCAAATATTGGTCAGAGTAAAAACATATTATTACAAGCTTACTTTTAAACACGAAGTACTTGAACCTTATACACCGAATAAAAAAAGAAGGATGAGCAGTGAAATTATCAGGTTTAGGAGCGTGGAATCTTTATTTCTTAGCTAAATTTGCCTTGTTTTATTACGGCGCAATTGATTTTAATGTATTAACCAATGCAGCCCTTGCAGCACTTTTAGCAATCAAATTTAAAAAAGCGATTATTGAAAAGTTAAAACATGTACTTGGTGGTATTTTTGCGATTGTCATACTTTACCAAGACTCTTGGTTGCCCCCAATAAATAGGCTGACAAAGCAAGCTGGTAATGTTCAAGATTTCAGTTTTGGCTATTTTTTTGAACTTTTAGCACGTGTCATCAGTGTAGATATGCTATTGGCATTATTCGTTATTACCGTGTGTTTTTGGTATACATCTCAGTGGTTACGTTTTACAACAATAACAATTGTTGGGCTGCTTTTGATAGGATGGCAAGGAGAGGGTGAACAATCAGGCACAGTAGTAAATGCCAACTCTACAAATACAACAATTAGAAATGAGCGTACTAATCAAGCACAAGTCATTACGCGCGAAAGCCAAACACCTGATCAAAAATTGTCAGACTTTTATCAACAACAAAGCCATTTAATTAGCCATTTTCCTTCGCAAGTTAATGGCGAACTGTTCGATGTCATCGTTTTAAATATTTGTTCAATGGCTATTGATGACTTGAACGCTATTGGCGTTAGTGTTGAAGACATGTTTAATGATTTTGATGTGGTGTTTTCAGATTTTAACTCAGCAACATCTTACAGTGGGCCTGCAGCTATCAGGCTTTTACGCGCAAGTTGTGGGCAAACAAGCCAAACGGCTTTATTCAGTGATGCACCAGAGCAATGTTATTTATTTAAAAACTTAGAAAAATTAGGGTATCAAAGTAGCGTTGTGATGAACCACGATGGCCACTTTGATGACTTTAAAGGCTTGGTTAATCGCTTTGGTGGCCTAAACGATAAACCACTTAATATTGATTCGCTTCCAGTAGCGCAATACGGCTTTGATGACAGTCCTATTTATTCTGACGGTGCGGTGCTAGATAGTTGGCTTAAAAATGAAGCGCAAGATTGTGAGCCGTGTGCAATGTATTACAACACAACAAGCCTTCACGATGGTAACCAGCTGGCTAATAAAAAACGCATGAATAGCCTTGAAAGTTACCCAATCAGGCACGCTAATTTATTATCTGATATTAATCGTTTTATTCAAAACCTTGAAAAGCGCGGCCGTAATGTCATGTTAATGGTAGTACCCGAACATGGTGCAGCATTAAAAGGTGACAAGGTACAGTTTGCTGGCCTTCGTGAAATACCAAGTCCTACTATTGTATCTGTACCAGCTGCTATTAAATTTATTGGCCCAGACGTTAAAAGCTATTCGCAGATTATGATTAACGAATCGACTAGTTACTTTGCCTTATCTGAAATTGTTGCAAAAACACTTGAGACGAATGTTTTTGGGGGTAATAACAGCATTGCCAATTTAGTTGAAAACTTGCCAAAAGCCCCAAAAGTTGCTGAAAATGCCGGCACAATCATGATGTATGTTAATAAACGACCTTACATACAACTTGATGGCGAAGAATGGTCTGCTTACCCTCAAGGTTAAAAGTAATTTAGCTACGCAGCAGGCTAGCTCTGCTGTGTAGCGTGTTTATGTTGTTATTCTTATGTGTTAATTAAAACGCAGACTT
The DNA here is from genome assembly GCF_000241365.1 of Pseudoalteromonas sp. BSi20480. Lineage (NCBI taxonomy): Bacteria > Pseudomonadati > Pseudomonadota > Gammaproteobacteria > Alteromonadales > Pseudoalteromonadaceae > Pseudoalteromonas > Pseudoalteromonas sp. BSi20480. The sequence goes on from NZ_BADX01000036.1 coordinate 32,872, forward strand.
GTCCAAAAATGTTTACAATAAGCTACCTTATCAAAGCGACTTAGCGTATTATTCGGCTAATTTAGTTTTTCCTGCTTTGAGGATGTATGCGTCTAGATATTCACTGTGCTGATAGGATCGGTATAGCCCAAGAAATCCTTAATATTTTAGTTAACTACAGTGTTGATTTAAAAGGTATTGAGGTCGATTCTGTCAATTGCCGTATGTATGTGAGCTTTCCAGAAATAGAGTTTGAGCAGTTTCAAAAAATCATGCCTTCTATCCGTCTGATTGATGGTGTGCATGATGTACGCACTACCGCATTTCTCCCTTCTGAGCGAGAGCATAACGAATTAAATACCTTGTTACGTGCATTACCTGATGGTGTTATTTCTATTGATGCTAAGGGCTGGGTACGTTTATGCAACGATGCTGCCTGTAAAGACCTGCAGTTAAGTGAAAAAGAAGTTATTGGCGCTAACATAAATAACCTACTAAAGGGCTTTAACTTTACGCGTTGGTTAGAAGGTAAGGAAGTGTTAGGCCAAACGACTCGGGTTGAAGTAGCTGGCGAAGACTTTATTGCAGATATTTTACCAATTGCCGTGCCACAAGGCAGTGAAGGCGATGTTTTCGCTGGTGCGGTTATTAACATTAAGTCGCAAAGCCGTTTAGGTCAGCAAGTTAGTGCATTTAGACGCTACGGACAAGAAAGCTTTGCCACCATTCATAACTTTAGTACTGCTATGCGCCGTGTTGTGCGTGAAGCACGAAAAATGGCACAGTTAGAAGCACCCATACTCATTACGGGTGAAACAGGCACAGGTAAAGAGCTACTTGCGCGAGCGTGTCATTATGCGTCAAACCGTTCTGTGAAGCCATTTATTGCGCTTTCGTGCGCGTCGTTACCTGATGATGTAGCGGAGTCTGAGCTTTTTGGTTATGCAGGCTACGAAGAAAATGCAGCGCCTAAACGCGGTGTACTCGAGCAAGCTGATGGCGGTACTGTATTTTTAGATGAAGTGGGTGAAATGTCGACCCAGCTACAAACTAAACTTTTGCGCTTTTTACAAGACGGAACGTTTAGAAAAGTAGGCGATGAGAACGAAGTAAAGGTTAATGTTCGTATTGTAGCCGCTACTCAAAAAGACTTACCCGCAATGGTACAAGAAGGTGTGTTTAGAGAAGACTTGTACTATCGAATTAATGTATTAACTCTCGAAATTGCTCCGTTACGAGACCGCAAAGCCGATGTGGGTCCTCTAGCAGAGCATTTTATCCAAAAATATGCCCAGCAAAATGGCCATGCTATTCCGTTATTATCACAAGAGTGTTTGAGTTTTTTACAAGAATATCCGTGGCCAGGTAATGTTCGCCAACTTGAAAATGCTATTTACCGCGCAGTCTCATTGTTAGATGATAGCGAGTTACGTTTAGAGCATTTACAACTACCTACGTTTACACATGAGTTAGGGTATTTGGAGTCAGACTTCGAAGGCTCGCTTGATCAAGCTGTGAAGCGTTTTGAGGCAACGTTGCTGCGTAAACTTTACCCTGCTTACCCAAGCTCAAGGCAACTTGCTAAACGCTTAGGGCTTAGTCATACCGCAGTGGCAAATAAGTTGCGTGACTACGGTATAAACAGAAAAACCGTTAAGGTTTAGATGACTCTAAAATTAAAACAGGGGACTAGCTTTTAGTCCCCATGTTTTTTGTAACACCATCAATAGCAATCGTTTCTATACCGTCTTCATTAAAATTAATAACAATACTGGCATTGTTACGGGTAAAAAAGTAACTACGGTTGTTAAGCTCGATTACATAATCGCCTTTTACTCGGTCGCTAAACTTTTGTTTTTTTAGTGACACAGTATGCTCACCAATTTGCCAATTAAACCCTTCAATAAAACCATTGTTAAACTCTTGAACCCATACCTGGCTTTCATCTTTTGATAGTGTAATTGCAACTGAGTATGAACTTGGAATACTTTGCATATTGTAGCTTTTAGCGCCAATTTTAAATTGTTCAGCTTTTTGTTGCCAAGCAAAACCAAAGTCAAATTCTTTTTGTATACCCGTTGAGTAGGTAATAGTGCCTTTGCCGGGTAATGAAAAATCAGCTAGCGCTGAATAGCTTGGTACGAGTAATCCAATAAACGTAATTATATGTAGTAGAGGTTTCATAAGCATTTTATTTTTATATATATGAGTAATAAAGAGTAAGGGAGAACATACGTCTTAGCAAGTGCTTGTGATACACTCAGTAAAATTTTGCTGGTAAGACCTTTGTTGTGAACTTATATATTCGACTCCTATTATTATTTTTTAAAATTAAGCGTAATAAACACTATCAAGATTTACTCGATACGGTAGATATTGATTACAAAGCACTTCCTACAGATTGTGATATTAATTTACATTTAACTAATTCGCGCTATTTGGCCATGATGGACTTGTCGCGTACGTGGATGACTGAGCGAGTAGGTTTGCTAAAACAAATAATGAAACGACGTTGGTTTCCTATTGTTAATGCAACAGCTATTACTTACATTCGTGATATTAAACCCATGCAAAAATACACTATTAGCACTAAGTTAGTGGGCTGGGATCATAAGTATTTTTACATTGAGCAGAAATTTCATTCTGATCGTGGTTTGCATGCGATTGCGTACGTACGTGGCGTATTTAAAAGCAAAAAAGGTGTTATAAGTATTGAAGAGATGCTTGAAGTGGCTGGCTTTGAAGGTAAAACTCCTATTTTACCCAGCGAAGTAATGCATTGGAAAGAAATGCTTGAACAGAAAAAAATGACTAATTTACCAAAGTAAATGAAAAAGGCGCTTTGCGCCTTTTTCAATTTTAAGCTTTTATATTTAGCTTACCTTGAAAGTCCTGCCACCCTGGTGGGAACTGCCCACGTAATACATACGAAAACGCAATCAGTTCTGCAATCACAAAATAAAGCTCTTTTGGAATCTCTTCACCTAATTCGAGGTGCGATAAGGTTTTAGCTAAATCGGGATCTTCGTGGATCATGATCCCTTTTTGTTTTGCTGCAGCGATTATTTCTTCCGCCAACTCCCCAAACCCCTTAACACTCACTGAAGGCGTGCTTCCTGCTTCGTATAAAAGGCCAATTGCCGACTTGCTCTTAGGGGAATCACTCATAGCTACACCTTAATATTAATAATTGCATGGGATTTATAAAAAGCAGCATGGGTTGCCTCCCCTCGTTTTAGGTTTAGTTCAGCAACTTGTAAGCCGTGTTTAGCCAGTTTTGAGCGCAGGTTATCAAGGTGAGGGTGGGCAATGGCACTCACTTCTTGGCTTGATGCTAATAATTGGCAATCGAGCGATTTGTCCATTAGCTCGGCGGTAATTTGTAGTTGACCGAGATCTGCATAATCAAAATTTAATCTAACAAACCAGACATTTTTAGGCTCTAGCTTATCGGCCGATGGTTTTTTATATTGCCCTAGTGTTATTTCTGTTTGGGCTGCTTCTGGCGGTAATTTCATCGGAAGTAAAAACTGTGCCAGCGGGTTACTTTCGGGTTGCTGATTTGGTGTTGAAACACTTACCTGTGTGAGCGTGTTTTTAACCTGAGTAAGCTCTCCAGCAAGCGCTTGCACTTGTGATTGCTGAAGTTGCTCTAGTATTTTTGAACTCGCTTTACCAGCTTTAAACGTAGGCATAAGCACCTGTAGTAATGCATCTATGCCTGTTTTTGAGTCAAAGGTAATTGGGGCTACAGATTGGTTAATAATAGGCGCCGCCAAAATACTAACCGCTAGCTGCTCAAGCCCTTTGGTAAAGCTACTTTGCAGGGTGTCATTCGTGAGGCTGTGAGGCTGCAGCGTCGCTAATATCTCTCTTTGCACGGCAGTCGGGCTAACGTTGCTGCTTGATACCATACGATTAAAAGCTTGATTAACCAGCGCATTGAGGTCAGGTGTTTGCTTAGTCGCTTTAACTTGAATATCGGCTATTTGACTGCTCAATGAAATTTTTTCTTCAGTGAGTGTGTGAGTTGAATCATGCGATGGTGGCAGCTTTAAAAGCGGCGTTAATATTTTAGCTTCAATAGGTTGCAGCATTTGGCTTGGTGAGGCAATAGTCGTTGTGTTACTAAATACTGCATTAAATAAGGTGTTACTTGCTGGTATAGAGGCTACAGCATGTGTTTGTTGGATTGCTGGGCTAGTGGCTTTAAGGGTAGGGAATGTTGTGGCCAGTTTATTATCTGCATTGGCTTGTTGAGTATGGCTAAGCCCCGCTTTTGTAACAGGAAGAGAATTTAACTCTTTAATTGTAGTTTGTTTTTGTAGGTCGTTACTCAAGGTGGATTGAACTTGCACTGTTTGGGTTTTTAATACTTGCTCTGTATTTTTGGTTGCGGGTTCTGCTTTTATTTGAGCACTTAACAGTGCGCCTGATTGTGCACCTACCTCTGCTTTACTTTGGGCTGAGGCTTTTTCGATTGATTGGGGGTTATGTTCTGGTGTATTTGCCGTAATAGCATTGGGTATAGGCAAATGACTACTGCTAACTTTGCCACCAGGAGGCTGCCAAACAGCAACATTTGCTTTTATTAGCTGTGTTAACTGCACAATAGGGGGCAATTGAGAGAAATGCTTAGGTAAAATATTAACAAGTTCAGTACTTGGCTTTTGCGCGCTATTAGCAACTTGTATACCTGCATTTTCAATTAAATTAATTCTACTCGTTTGTGGAGACGGGGCGATAAACTGTTTTTGTAAAGTGAGTGATTGTGCGATTTGAGATTTGTTTTCGTTTGCAAACGATTTGTTTTCAAAATAATTTACTGCATCATTGATTCGTGTTTTTAAATCACTAAAACTAGTTTGCAGCCAAGACTTTATAGGGCTATGAGTACTCACCAGCGGACTTACTTTAGCGGTGTTATTGAACCGCGCTGGCGCGGTTTGTAAATTAGCGTGTTGCGCAGTAAGTAATTCATTAAAAGGTTTAGTAAAAGAGTTACTCAGCATCACTTTTACGCTTTGAGCTTGTGTTGTTATTACAAGCTTATCGGCTTGATTTGTAACAGTCACTTTCACGGGAGAGTTAGGCAGTTCAGCAAGCTGCGTGTTTGATACTTGCGTGGTGAAAGAGCCTGATTTTTGCGGATGCGTTAAAATGGCTAATTTAGGCGTTGCCTGTAGTTGTGCATTGGGTAACAAGCTTGCTAGCATTTTAACCAGCTTTGTTTGGCTTAACGGCTGGGTATGAACGGTATCAGCAAAGCGGTTAATAACATCAATTTGTGCGCCTTTAGTGTTGGTACTTATGACTAGTTTTAAAGGTTGCTCTGTGCTGAGAAGCTGAGCAACATCTTTATTAATGGCAATATTAGCATTGAGCTTATCAATAATTAGCTTTGGTGCAGGTGCTAAAGCAAGCTGAACTGAAAGTGGCTTGCTTTCAACCTCTGCGCCGGTACTAATAAAATTTAATAAGCGTTGTAATTGGGCAGGCTGGTTAAGTTTAATTGTTGCTGCATTTGGCAAAATAGATAGCTGCTTTCCGTCTGCGCTTAGTTGAATGCGCGCGCTAGCAATTTTATCTAAAGATTGAGGGGCATTGCTTGTGCCTAGTCTGAGCGTTTGCCACTGCTTATTAACCAGCACTTCTAGCGTGATAGAGTCTTTTGAAAATTGAATGTTTTTAGCCGCAAGTACTTCACTTGGTAATTGTGGTAACTCATTGGTTTGGTTATTAGTTGATGAATTGATAACCAATGAATTGGATAATGTTATTTGCGTTGGCGTATTCATTATTTTAAATCAAGTTTTCTCTATTTTAAGTGAATCGATTTTAAAGCAATATTCGTATTACCCTATCATTATGGTAGACTAACGCCTAATTTTTGGCAGAGAGAATCGTCATCTTGTTACACATTAAGTCCGTCTCCTGCATCAAGCAAGAACGTTGTTTGTTTGCGGACCTTAATTTTAGCCTTAAAAGCGGTCAAATCATGCAATTAGCGGGTCCAAATGGGGCTGGTAAAACATCGTTATTGCGTATCATCGCTGGCTTTTCTGCGCCTGATGAAGGCGAGGTTTTGTATCAAGAACGCTCAATAAATAAATACTATGAAGAGTTCGCCCACGACTTACTTTTTATAGGCCATAAAACGGGTGTTAACATTCAGTTGAGCGCTGTTGAAAATGTACGCTTTTGGTTACGGATCAACGGTTATTCAAATGAGCCCGACCTATACCCAATCTTAGCAAAACTAGGCTTGGTTGGTCTTGAAGATGTGCCTGTTAGAATGCTGTCGGCAGGCCAGCAACGACGAGTTGCATTAGTTAGACTTTGGCTAAGCGACGCAAATTTATGGGTATTAGACGAGCCATTTACTGCGCTCGATAAAAGCGGTGTTGCGTTTTTGCAACAGCGATTTACTCAACATTTAAATAATAATGGCGCCATATTATTAACTACCCACCAAGACCTAACTACTCACTTTAGTGATTTACAAACAATCACATTGGAGTACCGCCACTGATGACTCGTCAACACTCTTATTGGTTACTATTCAGTGCGGTTTTTACTAAAGATATAAAGCTTGCCTTTCGCCAGCGAGCTGAAATTGTAAACCCAATATTGTTTTTTTAATTGTTATTTCTTTGTTTCCGTTAGCAATAGGTCCTGAGCCCGGTCTGCTTGCTAGAATGGCGCCCGGTATCATTTGGGTTGCAGCTTTACTCTCTACTATGTTGGGCTTAGATAAATTGTTTAGAGATGACTTTAATGATGGTTCTCTTGAGCAGTTAATTGCCTCATCGTACCCATTGTCACTTACAGTGCTTGCAAAAGTGGCTGCACATTGGGTTGTGACGGGGTTGCCCCTTGTATTAATGACCCCGTTATTCGCGTTATTACTTAATTTAGATAGTAATGCGCTGGTGGCCACTGTTTTAACGTTATTATTGGGTACACCGTTATTAAGTTTTATTGGTGCAATAGGTGCTGGGCTTACTGTTGGGCTACAAAAAGGGGGTATTTTGATGAGTTTACTCGTACTGCCTTTGTATATTCCTGTTCTAATTTTTGCAACGTCGGCTATCGATACCAGTGTTATGTCGCTGGATTATAGCGGGCAACTTGCCATCCTTGGTGCTATGTTAGTCATCGCTATTATTAGCGCACCAATCGCCATATCGTCAGCTTTAAAAGTGAGTATAAGTTAATGTGGAAGTGGTTACATCCCTATGCTAAAGCAGAGCGTGCATACCAGTTATGCAATACGTTACTGCCTTATTTTGCCGTAGTTACGGTTGTTAGTATGCTCGTTGGTTGGGTGTGGGGGCTTGGTTTTGCACCTGCCGATTACCAACAAAAAGACAGCTACCGTATCATTTTTATTCACGTTCCTTCTGCCATTTTATCAATGGGGGCATATTCCTCTATGGCCATTGCCGCCATTGTTGCGCTTGTATGGCAACTCAGAAACGCAGAACTTGCCGTTATAGCAATTGCACCAGTTGGCGCATGTATGACTGCAATAGCACTTATAACCGGGGCTGCATGGGGTAAACCTATGTGGGGCGCTTGGTGGGTGTGGGATGCACGACTCACATCGGAGCTTATTTTATTATTTTTATATTTGGGCGTAATTTCGTTATACCACGCTTTTGAAGATAAAAAATCAGCGGGCCGTGCTGCATCTATCTTAGCGATTGTAGGGGTGATCAATTTACCAATCATTCACTTTTCGGTTGAGTGGTGGAACACCCTCCATCAGGGAGCAAGCATCACTAAATTTAATACTAATGCGGTCGACCCAAGCATGTTTTGGCCATTAATGGTAAATATTTTAGCCTTTGCAGCGTTTGTTGGCACAGTCACTTTAATTCGTCTTAAAAATGAAATTTTGCAACGTGAAAAGCATCGCCCATGGGTGCGCCAGTTGCTTAATAGGGGGTAATTATGCATTTTGACTCTTTTTCTGATTTTATTGCAATGGGAGGCTATGGGTTTTATGTATGGCTTTCATTTGGCACATGCGCACTTATTTTACTGGGTATCTTAGTGAGTTCTTTAAGAGATACTAAGCATATTATGGCTTCAGTAAAGCAACAAATTGTGCGTGAAGAGCGTATAAAACAAGCCAAGCAGGAGCAAGCATCATGAACCCTAGACGTAAAAAACGCTTATTAGTGATTGTTGCTATTTTATTTGGTTTGGGTTCTGCCATAGGTTTAGTGCTTTATGCTTTACAAGAAAACATAAACTTATTTTATACCCCAAGCGAATTGATTGATGGCAAAGGCCCAAACAAAGAAAAACCTTTTATTGGTCAAAAGCTTCGTATTGGCGGCATGGTAGTCCCAGGATCTGTTGAAAGAAACGAGCAAAGCTTAGAAGTGAGTTTTAAATTAATTGATACAGGTCCATTAGTGACTGTGAAATATCAGGGGATATTGCCTGATCTGTTTCGTGAGGGGCAGGGTATTGTTGCGCAAGGTGTTTTAATTGAGCCTAATGTCATTGAAGCGTTTGAAGTACTGGCCAAGCATGATGAAGAATACATGCCTGCAGAAGTTGCTGAAGCGGTTAAAGGTATTAAGCATGAAAAACCAAAATACAACTTAGATAGTGGTAATTAGCTATGATCCCAGAAATTGGTTATTTTTCTTTAACGCTCGCCATGGTGCTGAGCGTTTTATTATGTATTTTTCCACTTTGGGGCGCGCATACAGGTAATCTTCGCTTAATGCGTGCTGCCCCCTCTTTAGCTATTGGTCAGTTTGCGTTTGTATTAATTTCGTTTGCTGCGCTTATTTACGCAAGTTTAACTGACGACTTTACCGTATCTTATGTGGCTTATCATTCGAGTAGCACACTGCCATGGTATTACAAAATAACATCGACCTGGGGCGGCCATGAAGGAGCAATATTGCTTTGGTTAGTGATGCAAGCAGGATGGACTGCCGTCGTTGCTGCTCGCTCAAAGTCATTACCTTGGGTTCTACGTGCCCGTGTTTTAGGCGTGCTTGGTTTTTTAGGTGTTGGTTTCATGATGTATACCTTACTATTATCAAGCCCATTTGAACGTTTACTTCCTTATTTTCCGGTAGAAGGGCGAGATTTGAATCCGCTTTTACAAGACCCCGGAATGATCATTCACCCGCCATTACTTTACATGGGTTATGTTGGGCTATCGGTTGCTTTTTCGTTTGCTATTGCAGCACTGTTAACAGGTAAGCTTGATAACACGTGGGCCAAATGGTCACGTCCATGGACAATGACCGCGTGGGGCTTTTTAAGCTTAGGTATTACTATTGGCAGTTGGTGGGCTTATGCAGAGCTTGGCTGGGGTGGCTGGTGGTTTTGGGATCCAGTAGAAAACGCGTCCCTTATGCCTTGGCTTGTTGCAACCGCTTTACTTCATTCGCTAAGCGTGACAGAAAAGCGCGGCATTTTTAAATCGTGGACCGTATTACTGGCAATTGCAGCATTTTCGTTAAGCTTGCTGGGAACGTTTATTGTGCGTTCAGGTATTATTGTATCAGTTCATGCGTTTGCAACTGATCCCGACAGAGGCCTGTTTATACTCGCCTTTTTAGGAATAGTTGTTGGCGGTGGTTTGGCGCTTTACGCATTACGCGTATCGCAAGTTCATAGCGAAGGACGCTACAAGTTTGTATCGCGCGAAGTGGCATTGTGGCTAAACAATATCTTTTTAGTTGTGGCGACCTTAATTGTATTATTGGGTACTTTATTGCCTATGGTGCACAAAGAAATGGGCTTGGGCAGTATTTCTATAGGTGAACCGTTCTTTAATAAAATGTTTGCAATACTACTTGTGCCATTTGCTATTTTAATGGGCATTGGTCCTTTTTTACGCTGGAAGCAAAACAAATGGGCGTTTTTGCAAAATAAAATTGTTGTAGGTATTTTGGCCAGTGTGGCGATCACTTGCGTATGGTTGTTCTCAGCTTACGACGAAGTGACACCACTTACGCTATTAGCAACAACGCTGGGTGTGTGGGTTGCTGTTTCAACCTTGATTGACATTTACACTAAAGCCGCAGTGCATGGCACATTAAAAGAAGGGTTAAAACGCTTAGGTGTTAGTTATTGGGCAATGGTGCTAGGCCACATTGGTATGGCATTTGTTATTGCGGGCGTTGCGTTAACCTCTGCGTACTCTGTTGAGCGTGATGTATCGATGAAACAGGGCGATATAGTGCAGCTTAATCAATACAACTACCGCTTTGAAGGCGTTAAAACAATTCGTGGACCTAATTACAGTGGCCATGCTGGTGTTGTTACGGTGCTAAAAAACGATGATGTAGTCACTCGTTTATACGCCGAAAAACGTAAATACGATATTGGCATGCAATTTATGACAGAAGCTGCTATTGATGCTGGCTTCACACGTGATTTATACCTTGCTCTAGGCGAGCAATTAAGCCAAGGGGCTTGGTCTCTGCGCATATACCACAAGCCGTTTGTGCGTTGGTTATGGATCGGTGGTGTATTAATTTCACTTGCAGGGTTTATGATTTTGTTTGATAAACGTTACCGTACATCTGCAAAAACAGCTCGAAAAGCAGCAGCGGAGAGTGTGTTATGAACCGTAAATTGTTAGCCATAGCGCCCCTTTTAGTATTTGCTTTTGTGTGTGTGTTTTTATACCAAGGTTTATTTGCAAACCCACGCGAAATACAAACAGGGCGAATTGGGCATGAAATGCCGGCTTTTACCCTTCCTGATTTAATGCAAGACAACAAACAATGGACCAACGAAGCGTTAAAAGGCGAGGTTTATTTATTGAATGTGTGGGGCACGTGGTGCCCAACCTGTTTAGCAGAGCTGGGTTATTTAACAAAGCTGCGAGAGCAAGGCGTTAAAATTATTGGCTTGTATTATGTGCAAGGTTACGACGCCGACTTTGATGGCCCGTTTGACATGCAAGCACTACGTACTGAAGTACAAGATATGCTTGAGCGTGCGGGTAACCCTTATCAGTTTAATATTTTGGATTTACACCGCACGCTGTCGTTAGATTTGGGCGTATCGGGTGCGCCAGAAACATTTTTAATCGATAAAAACGGCACTATTTTGCTACACCATACCGGTGATATAAATCCACGAGTATGGCGTTCTAAATTTGCACCTATGATGCAGGAGCTAAAATAATGAAGTGGCTATTGTTTTCACTCAGCCTTTTACTAACTACGAGTGCATTAGCGCAAACTGATCGCTACGTATTTGATACCGACGAGCAAGCGGTTCGTTTTGAAGAGCTTACAAAAGAACTTCGTTGCCCTAAATGTCAAAATCAAAACATTGCTGATTCTGATGCTATCGTTGCCAAAGACCTTCGAGAGAGAGTGGTAGAGCTAGTTAAAGAAGGCAACACCAAAGATGAAGTAATTGACTACATGATTGACCGCTATGGTTACTTTGTTCATTACGACCCACCTGTTACACCTGCAACACTAGTACTTTGGGTATTGCCGGTATTAATTGTTATTGTTGGGTTTGGTTTTATTGTAATTCGTCAGCGTAAAGCGTCTGTAAAGCAGACTTGGAGCAACCAAGATGAAGTACTTTTAAATAAGCTAATTGAACAAAATAAACGTCAGGAGCAAAGTTAAATGATTTTAATGTGGGCGTGTTTTGCTTTACTCACACTGATTGCACTGGCGTTTGTTATGCTGCCTTTTTTACAAAAAGAGCGTGTTAAAACAATTACTCACAACGCAAATGCCGAGCTTATAAGTATTTACGAACAACGTTTGGTTGATTTAAAAACCGATTTAGATAATCAACGTATAGATGATGCTAACTATTCTGAATCGATAGTTGAACTAAAACGCCGTTTGCTTAATGAGCTTTCTCCAGAAAAGTCATTAATTAGCAAAGGTAACAACCGTATTTTTGCCCTGACAGGGGGCGCATTTGTTATTGCACTAAGCGGTATTTTTTATAGTTTAACGGGTAGTCAACAGCAAATTTCAGCATGGCACGATGCCATGGATAACCTGACAGAATACGGCGAGCGCGCTGTGATGCAAAAAGGCGAGCAGCTTACTCAAAACGAGCTACAAGCATTTGCACTGGCGTTACGCACCAAGTTAAGCCGTTCAGGCGATGATGAAATGGCATGGATGTTACTTGGTCGTGTTGCCATGTCACTGAATGAATTTGATATGGCTCAGCAATCATTTGATAAAGCACTGCGCATGAACCCTGATAATAAACAGGTGTTAATAAGTTACAGCCAAATTTTGCTACTTGAAGGCAGCGAAGCGAATATGACGCGTGCAGCGGGTATGTTGTCTAAAGTATTAAACGCAGAACCGACTAACTTAGATGCTATTTCGTTATTAGCGCTCATTGCTTACGAGCGAAAAGACTGGCCTCAAGCTAAAGCCGCCTTTGAAGTATTGCTAGCCAGCATGGAAAAAAATGATTCTCGCTATGGTTTAATATCTCAGCGTATTGCAGATATTGAACTGCAAATGCAAAGCGAAGGCTCGGTAATGCCAGTAACTAAAGCCAACAGCATTGCTGTTACCGTTAATGTTGCCAGTGAGCTTTTAAATAAACTGCCTGAAAAGGGGACTTTATTTGTATTTGCAAAAGCGGCAAATGGTTCGCCAATGCCGATTGCTGCTGTAAAACTCACTTCATATTCATTCCCTGTTACAGTTGAGTTAAACGACAGCACTGCAATGGTTGAAGGTATGAACTTATCTAGCGCAGAAGATATTATTATATCGGCGCGTATTTCGCTTGATGACTCTGTTATGCCAAGTTCAGGTGAATTAGAAGGGCATTCTGGCTCATTAAAGCGTGAAAGTGTAAGTGAATACCAACTTAAAATAGATACATTAATACCTTAAGGACGAAAAATGTTAAGACAAAGTTTAGCTTTTTTAAGCTTTTTGATACTGGCCGGTTGCGCGCAAGTACCAGAAAGCAAAGTTGATGAAAGAGATCCACTGCAAAGTATTAACCGTCCGTTGTATGACTTTAATATGGATGTTTTAGACGCTTACATACTTCGCCCAGCAGCGGTTGGTTATGTTGCTGTGACTCCTGTGCCTGTGCGTCAAAGCATTGTTCACTTTACTGATAACCTAACGGCACCGGTTGATATGGTAAATGCGGGGCTACAGGGTAAACCGGGAAATGCAAGTGTTAGCCTTGCGCGCTTTTTAGTGAATTCTACCGTGGGCATTTTTGGTATTTTTGATGTAGCTAGCTCGCTTGGTTTAAATCGAGTTGATGAAGATTTTGGCCAAACAATGGGTGTATGGGGCATTGGTGATGGTGCATACTTAATGCTACCTGCAATGGGGCCTACTACAGCAAGAAACTTAACCGGTGACGTAGTAGACAACTTTGTTCTGCCCGAAATTGCCTTAACTACGCCACAAACAGTGCTAGTATTTGCGTTAAAAGCGGTAGAAGCGCGTGCTTCATTAATGGCGCAAGAAGGGCTTTTAAATGACTCACTTGACCCGTATTTATTTGTAAAAGATATTTATTTTCAGCGTCAGTTATTCGAACTTTACGATGGCAACCCGCCAATTAAAGAAGAGCCTGCCGACTTTGATGAAGACTTTTTAGAAAGTTTATAAGCCAAATCAAAATAAAAACGCCAGCTTAATGCTGGCGTTTATATAGAATAATGCTTGGCAAGTATTAGGTATTAACCATCAAACTCATTTGCTCGTTCACCCAACTAAGTGCCTCGTGATACGCATCAGGTACTTTATCGGCAATATTAAGTGCTGTTGAAATGTCGTTTGCTTGTGACCAATCAGCCTTTTCGTAATGTTTAACAAGGTTTAAGTATTGCGCTAATAACCCCTCGTTATCTAACAAAGCTGCCTTAATATCGTTAGACAAAGGAAGCTTTTGCATCACACTTTGCATACTTTCATCTAAAATAGCGTCCATTAACGACATCATACCGGTTAAAAATGCCATGCCGGTGTCTTTCATTTGGCCATGTGAAATAGCTAACAGCTCACAAAAGCGAGCGCGTGTAAGTGATAGCCTAATTAACTCTACCGGTTTATCAGCCGATACTTGTGCAGCAAATAACAAAGAGAGAAGTTTTTTGATCTCTTGGGTACCTAAAACAATAAGTGCTTGTTTTATAGTGCTTATTTCAGCTCGTCGTGCAAAGGCTGCTGAGTTTGAGTATCGGAGCAGTTTGTAAGATAGGTTTACGTCGCGCTCAAATACATCGGTGATTTTTTTTAGGTCCATCTCTACGCTTGACGTTTGGTAAAGTAATTCTGCAAGTGCCATTTCTGATGGTGGTAACGCTTTACTTTGCACCATTTCTGGTTTTGAAAAGAAAAACCCTTGAAAATAATCAAAGCCAAGCTCTAACGCTAAGCTATATGCTTCGTAGGTTTCTACTTTTTCAGCTAAAAGCTTTATATGAGGGTGCGCCTTTAGCTCTTTTATAATGGTTTTTATTGTTGCTAAATCACACGTTAAAAAGTCGATTTTAATAATATCGATAAACGGATAAAAGTGGCGCCACACCGGCTGGTGAATGTAATCATCGAGCGCGATGGTGTAGCCTTTGTCTTTGAGGTTTTTAACAATCGCAAGTAAACGTTTACCCGGTTGAATTGTTTCAAGTATTTCTACAACAATGGTGTCTTTACCTAACAGGGTAGGGTAACCCTTAAGTAAGGTTTCTAGTGTAAAGTTAATATAAGCGGGTTTGTTATCGGTTAAGTCTTCTAAACCAAAGTTAAACTGACTGCCTTCAATTAAGCGTGTAGTTGCTTCGTCACCATCTATATTGGGAAATACATTATCTACGCCATCACGAAATAAAAGCTCATAACCAATAAGCTCTTTATCACGATTTAAAATAGGTTGGCGCGCAGCATAAAAATACATAAAAAAATCCGTGTCAGTCGAGTCAGTCGCTATTGTAATAATATATTAGAAAACATACAAAATAGCATGCTGTATATTTTACTAAATAATAAAATATCATTATTAAATAAAAGCGTTTGGCTATTTTTTTGCGTGTAAAAAAGTTTTTTTAGCAATTGTTTTCAACATGATTATTTTTAAACTAAGAAAATACAACAAATAGAGATTTTTGTTACAAGCATGATATAGTCCGAAGGAATGCTTTTATCCTAATAGTGACTTTATTATAAAATTTTAAGAGTCAATATTCGGATCAAAAGCCTGCTACTTTTAATTGTTTTATGGAGGCGAATTTGGAAACAGGAATGATCATTTCATTGTCACTATACTTTGTTGTTATGTTAGGTATTGGTTTATATGCCTATAAGCAGTCAACAAGTGATGTTTCTGGTTATATGCTGGGTGGTAGAAACTTGTCGCCAAGTGTTGCAGCACTCTCAGCGGGTGCTTCAGATATGAGTGGCTGGATTTTAATGGGGTTACCTGGCGCCATGTTTGTTACTGGCTTAAGTAGCACATGGATTGCATTTGGTTTAATTGCCGGTGCATGGTTAAACTACTTTTTAGTCGCGCCGCGTTTAAGGGTTTACACTGAAAAAGCGAATGACTCTATTACCATCCCTGATTACTTTTCTAACCGATTTAACGATGAATCAAATTTACTCCGTGTTGTGTCGGCTGTTGTAATTATTGTGTTCTTCACACTGTATACCTCTTCAGGTGTTGTTGCCGGTGGTAAACTATTTGAAAGCTCATTTGGCTTAAGCTACGAAATGGGGCTATACATCACAACGGGTGTTGTTGTTTTGTATACACTCTTTGGCGGCTTTTTAGCGGTTAGCTTAACTGACTTCGTGCAAGGCTGTATTATGTTTATTGCACTTATTTTAGTACCCGCTGTAGCTTACTCTTTATTAGAGCAACCACTGCAGTCAACCCTAAACAGTGTTAATCCAGACATGCTAAGTTGGATAGGCGCAGGGTCTGCGCTAGGTATTATTTCAGCAATGGCGTGGGGCTTGGGTTACTTTGGTCAACCACATATTATTGTTCGCTTTATGTCGGTGCGCAGTGTTAAAGATATGCCAACAGCACGTCGTATTGGTATGTCTTGGATGATTGTCGCTGCAATTGGTGCGGTAGGTACGGGTATTTTTGGTGCAGCATACACTTATGAAAACAATATAGTTGTGGATGATCCTGAAACTATATTCTTGATCCTGTCAGAGCTGTTGTTTCATCCACTTATTGCTGGCTTTTTACTTGCAGCAATATTAGCTGCAATAATGAGTACAATTTCATCTCAGCTATTAGTAAGCTCAAGTTCACTAACTGAAGATTTTTACAAAACATTTTTACGTAAAGAAGCCAGTGACGCAGAGCTTGTACTAGTAGGGCGCATTAGTGTGTCTATTGTTGCAATACTTGCTATTTACCTCGCATACGATAGAGACAGCTCTATTTTAGACTTAGTGAGTAATGCATGGGCTGGCTTTGGTGCTGCATTTGGCCCGCTTGTATTGTTTAGCCTTTACTGGAAACGTATGAACTTTGCGGGTGCGCTTTCAGGTATGGTTGTGGGTGCAGTTACTGTTTTACTATGGATTTACGGCCCATTCACAATCAACGGTGAAAGTTTAAGTAGCGTAATGTACGAAATTGTCCCAGGCTTTATACTTGCAAGTATTGCTATTGTAGTTGTAAGTTTAGCAACCAATGAGCCTAACTCAGATATAACAACGTTATTTGATGAAGTTGAAAAAGAGCTTTAATTAATATTCGTTTTTATAAAAGCTATAAAAAAGGGAGCAACTAAGTTGCTCCCTTTTTATTTGCAAAATGTTTAGCTTGCTTGTTTAGCGTTGTTATCGTCAATAGATGCAACGTTATCTGATTTTTTATTTTTACTTGCCGCTTTAGTAGTAGGCTCTTTGGCACCTTTAAGTACCGACATAAAGTCGTCTTTACTTTTTGCTATTTCTAACGCAAGCGATTCTATTTGTTGCTCACTCAATGGCACGTCTACTTTTTCTAGCATCAGCTCAAGTGATTCTGCTATGTCTAGCATTTTGTCATAGGCATCAGCTTCTTTCTTAGTAGTAAACGTCATACGCTCGACTCCGTTTCGTTCTACAACATATTTAACAACAACAGCCATGATTTCTCCTGCAAACTTGCTTGGCACTGTGGTTTATAAAAAACCATAAGATTACTGTTTTTATATACAGTAAAGGTTTGCAAGTAAATATGCAAGCGCAGAGTTGTAATTTTTAAGTGTCTTAAATTTGACAAAAAACGGTAACTTAACTTTATTTAATATATCACTTGGTTGTACCAGCTGCATTTTAAGGATTTCGGATAAAAGTGATAATGCATTTAGGTACTTCCAAAGTGGCTAGCCTCGCGTTTGTCATTTATGGTCTTCCCTAATAATTAAAGTAAAGATGTTCTAAAATGGACAATAAGGACGAATAAATGAAAATATTTAAACTTTTACTTATAGCAAGTTTGCTAAGTATCCTACCCATTACTACCTCTTACGCGCAATTACCTGAAGTGAGCAAATCTATGGCTCCCATCGAAGCGGTAAGTATTAATGATGCAGATGCAAAAATGTTGGCTAAACTTCCTGGAATTGGTAAAAAGAAAGCACAAGCAATAGTAAATTACCGAGATGAAAATGGTTCATTTACAAGCCTTGAGGACTTGGCCAAAGTGAAGGGGATTGGCAAGAAAGTAATGGGTAAGTTAGAAGGAAAAGTTAAACTTTAACAAAAGGGCGCTAAGCGCCCTTTTCATGTTGTTGTAGTGCTTCGTCTAAGTTTTTTCTGGCAAAATTTATATCGACAGGAGCGGTTAATAACGGATAAAAAAGCCCACCGAGTATTAAAAAGGGAATGATTATCCAACCTTCAAAAAGTGTAAATATTAAAAACAACGGGCTTAATAGCAATATTTTGATAATACGCAGTAATACACGGTCGGTAGGTGACAGCATTGATAAAGACCGTGCTATAACAAGCTGCCTCTCGCGTATTTTTAAATGTTGCAACTGTTTAAGTTGACTAGAAAAAAAGGTAAACATAATTATTAAACCGTTCTTTTTAGTATTAAGCGACTACCTAATACAATAAAAAATGTTAGAGCAAATAGCCCAAAAATAATTTCCATCCAAGCTGGCATACTGAGCGATAAAAACTCCCAATCTATGTTACCGCAATCGCCAGTGGCTTCAAAAAAGCTCGGTATCCATTCATGCAGCGGCATAAACGATGGAAAGTTAGGCTCAAACTCGCAGCTAAACGCAAACGGATCTGTTGTTGTTTGCATATCTATGTGCTCACGGGCAATTAAATACCCCCAAATGCTCGATACACCCCAAGTAATGTAAGCAATTATACGCATTATTTTACTTTGCGGATTAATTGCCCCAACAATACCTGCGCCAAGTAATCCTAATACCGCGGTACGTTGATAAATACACATAATGCAGGGCGCTAACCCCATTTTATATTGAAAAAACAATGCGGTTACTTCTAGCATAAAAACAATCGCAGTGAATAAAAGCCAAGGTGTTCGTTGAGTCGGTAATTGCGCAAGCCAGTTCATAAAAAGTCCGCTAATAAATAAGGCGTTAGATTATGACGCACGAAAAAGTACGCGGCAACAAAAAGAGGTATATAAAAAGTTTTATTGTTACCCTGCAAAAAATGTCCCTGCACTCTAAAAGGCTATATTGAAATACTCGGTGATATGTTTTTATGCATATTGTGGTTTTGATGGATTTATATTTTAACTACTAAAAAACAGGCGCTTTGCCTATTTTTGCCTCACGGTGGGTTTTACGCTAGAAAATTTTGCTTAATGGGCTAACAACACCGTTTGCCCCTTGCTGTAAAACATGAGTGTAAATCTGCGTGGTTTTAACATCTGTATGACCTAACTGAGCTTGCACCGTTCTTATATCTGCTCCACTTTGCAACAAGTGTGTTGCAAAAGAATGACGAAAGGTATGAGGCGTCACAATCTTTGTAATATTGGTTTGCTTTAATGCCTTTTTAACCGCTTTTCTAACACATGTAGGATGGAAGTGATGACGCCGTATCTCGCCAGTTTCTGGATCACTTCTTAATTTATAAGAAGGAAATAAGTATTGCCACGCGAGTGATTTGTTAGCTGGCGAATATTTACGAGCTAAAGCGTTTGGCATCCATACGCCTGTGTATTGTTCGTTTTGTAAATCTAATTGCAAATATTCTTCAACTTGCATTATTTGATTTCTAAGTAACGGGAGTAACTCAGTTGCAAGTGTAACAATACGATGCTTATTGCCTTTCCCGTTCCAAATTTGAATACATTTATAATCAAAATCAATGTCTTTTACTCGCAGTTGCACAGCTTCCATCACTCGCAGGCCGCTACCATACATCAACCCCACGATTAAGTAATATCGCTTAGATAGATGAATCATCAATTGTTTGACCTCATCGGGTGTCATTACAACAGGTAATTTGGGTTGTCGTTTACTTCGAGCAAAGTTCAAGTTTAACGAAAGTTCATTTTTGACAATATGTTTATATAAAAAAGCTAGCGCATTTAAAGCTGCACTTTGTGTTTTAGCTGACATGTTACGTTTTAATACAATATGGTCCAAAAACGCTTCGACTTCTGAATTTCCCATTGAGCTTGGGTGGCGTTTGTTGTGAAAGTGAATAAAGTTTGTGATCCAACTCAAATAAGCATTAATAGTTCTTAATGAATACTGTCGAGTGAGCATATAGTCGGCAATGTAATTTAAATACGCAGAGCGAGTTTTCATTTTCAATTCGTCAAATTAGCGCTGTATATATGCACAGCCATGGCTTCGTCGCTCGCATAGTCAAGAAAACGACCCAGTCGCTCGTTTTATACTGAGAAGAAAACGCGCATGTTTGAATTTTAATAACACTGGCAATTAGTTGGCAAGTTTGTTAAAAATAAACCAATAAGAAAACGAGCTACGCTATGGTAGAAATACGCGCGATTAGCTCGCTATAAACATGTTATATTTCTCTATGCATTTGAGTAAATCGGACAAACTATTCGCAGAATTAATAATTTGGCCTTACGTTGGTATGTTGGTAGGCATTGCTTCAATTATGTTTGCTGGTATGCACGGATTGGAACTTTACCTTACTTATACTCTCGGCTTGGGAGCATTGGTTGGTTGTACTAGAGCAATCGGGATTGGTTTTGGTCTCGTAAAATTCGAGTCTAAAGAAGTTAGTGATATTAGAGGTTATTCTTACAGAGCTGCTTTGTTTTTTATGTACGGTTTAGCTATTTATAGTGTTGTTTGGCCAAGGTATATTTATTAGAAATATAACAAGCCAATTATGGCAAGGACGCAAAACGCATGGCTTGCGCTCCTTCGTCGCTAAGTATAGCCATGCATTTGTGCGCCCCATATTGGAGCGTTATGTAGCTAAGGAAAGTTTGCAGTAATCATCATGAGTAATCCTAAAATATGCGTACACTGCAATAAGCCAGTAGAAAAGTTCTCAGACGATTATGAAGTCTTTGAGCAAATGCATTGGCTTTGTTTTCACCTAGTGCATGAGCATGAAGGTGACCCCGATGTACCATGTGATGATCCATCTTGTCCCTGGTTTCATATAGAGGTCTTGCGCAGTAAACTAGAACAATTAGGCATTGATCCTCAGGAAGTTATCACCGAGGCAATCAATAAAAAATGGAAGTTGTGAAATCGCAACATAACAAAAAGCTGCAAGCGACACATTTTATTACGCCGTTTTTGTGCATGTGTCGCAAGCTCCAATTATTGCACAAAAACGCTACATAAAATGAGCGCCTGAGCTTGGCGTTATATGCAAAGGGACTTATGCACCGTAATTTAATCAAATCTCTAGTTATTGGCTCTATTCTAGGAGTTTTAATTGGAGTTTCTGAAATAAATTCATCTAACATGGGACTTATTATTTCCTTATTCTCATGTGTCGTTTTAGGTCTAGTGACTGTAATCGCTATCAATGACAAACCTCATTTATATGCTTTTCCCGCTATTTTTGCTTCAAGTCTATTTTTATGTGCTTTTTATGGCTTTAAGTATGGGGCTATTTACACTGCTGGGGTAGCTGGGATTTACGGTGTTTTGTCTGTGCAATTATTTCAGGCTATTTTTATTGCATCTGATAATGTAAGGTATTTAGTCGAAGAATTCTTTAATAATAAGTAGTTTGCATATAACAAGAACATTAAACGGAAAATTTACAGTTGGCTTTTTTCGTTCCTCAAAATTTTAGCCAACTATAATTTTCCGCTTATGTAAGCGTTATGTTCCAAGGAGGAAGTTTGCGAGTCATCTACATCGCGATATTTATTATTAGCTGCTTTGTTGAAGCGCAAGAATCAACTCCATTAACTTCATGCCTGTCCTATGAGGTGAGTCGTATCGACAAAGATACGGGTGAGTTTGTATTAGAGAACGTGTTTGCCCCCTCTCTATTTGAAAACTTGAATAAAAGCTTTCCAGATAAAGACATTGAATGGTCAGCTTGGACAACCAGCGTTGACGAATATAGAGGAACTGATGGCAAAGATAAAACAAGGCTCAAAGGCTGCTTCGACGTTGGCAAAATACACGATGACGTTGAATTAATCTCTTCGATTATGAAAATATCAATGACGAGATTTCAAGCCGCGATGAAGTTTTATTCAAAGCCTGACTCCGAACATGTACCGATTACCAAAATTGACTCAATGCTAGAAGGTTACAAGAAAATACTTAAGAACCCCAAAGTTAAACAAGAAATTAGAGACAAACTGGAACATAACAAGTGATTGAAAAGGATAAAT
>NZ_BADX01000035.1:0-6354 GCF_000241365.1 Pseudoalteromonas sp. BSi20480
TGATGCTTCATCTACGTCAATTACGAAAGGAGATAACGGGCCGATATCTAATGCTTCAGTGTCATACTCTAAGGTACACGTTAATGTAATACGAGGGAGTATACTTAAAACTTCAGCTACCTCTGCTTGATTATCTAAGGCTTTTTTAGCATCAAAAAACCTACTCTGATTTTCACTTGAAAAATCTTCTAGTCGAACTGACTTACCTTGATCTCTCAAAAAACGCTCGAATATAGAGGTTAGAGATGTTTTTCCACTATTATTCCTGCCCACGATAACAGTAGTTTCTTTCTCTAGAGAAAGATTAACATCTTTCAATAAACGAAAGCCTTCAACACGAACATTTGTAATAGCCATTCAGCACCTCAACTTTAATAGTCTTCCTTTACTAAAACCGACTTCATAATGAGTACTTAAAGTCTGAAATAGCATATTGGATATATCCTGCACTAAGAATATAACATTAATTACTTGATTAAAAATAAGTTATATTTTTTAGATAACTAGTAAATAACTCAAAAATTTTAGATCACGACATTTTCATATAATTTCAAAAAATACTCCTATTAGCTTTTTGATAAAACAAGCTGCGTGGTAACCAAAACTATCATGAAAAAGATTGTTATCTATAATATTGATGAGACTAACTGATCTATGAATGACATAAAAATAAGTTCATAAGCTAATCATTTTTCAAACACTCAATTTTCGTCTCAAGTCTAATGGCATTCTTTGTAGCATGAGGTCTAACGTATCTTTAACTGCTCGACGTTCTAGCTCTTCAACCTTTTCTCTTAAAACCTGAACATCATCAACTAACTCAGGTTTACACTTACTTCGGACACCCGTTCTTTTTCTTCGTAATCTTTGCTTATTTTGTTCTATTTCAAAGAGGTCTAGTAGTTCTGAGTTAACATCATCAAAAAAAGCTCGAATATCATCACTAAAACCTGAAGTACGAAATAAGCTTTGTGACTTTATGGCAACTATATCAGCAACCTCCGATTTTTTATTTGATATAACGACTTCGGTGTTTTTCTGTCAGCTACTTTTCCATAATTTTTGATACTTTTTTCTTTAATCGCTTGGAGATCCAAAATCGCTCTCCAAGCTTTAAATGTTGTATGTCCAGTATCACCTCTGACCCACGGTGGCTTATCAAACAACCCTTCATTATTATTGCTTGGGCTATCTAAGCCGGAAAGAAAGTCATCAGTCATCAGCTCATCTAATTCATTCGACATCTAAACCTCCATTTTATAAACATTTTGTTCAATATTAGAAATTGCCTTTTCTATCATATTTAAAATTTTCAGTACGTTGTTTTGGTTATCGGAATTCTCGAGTTGTTTTATTCTTTTATAACCTGAACGTAATAAGGGCATATGATGCTCTATCATAACCCCCGGAATATTTTCATCTAAAGCTTCTTTAACAAAAGGCTGTATCGTTAACCAAATCCCTCTTAAATTTTCGCTTGTAATGACCGCATTTGAACAGTTTAAGCAGAATTCTGGTTTTGCATTATGAGGTGCCATATCTCCAAATTCTGCACACTTTGCTCGACTCTCAGCTCCCTCTCTGGGAATACATGTCGAGAAATGTGATGGCTGAATAGAAATAATCCGCCCAGCTATACGCTCCCTAAGCTCTAGAATCTCGCTTGGTGAGACTGCCTTTGTTAAGCTTTTGGCTTTACTTACATACCTTGAAAAGCCACCTAAATAGTTCTTACCGATCTTTTCTGAATCAATTAATAATGTATCTACAATAGAATTAAGTACTTTAATTCGGGCTGATTTCATCAACAACTGGGGTTCTTTGTTACGAAGGTAAGCCATAAAAAAGGATTCATCTAAGTGACAAAACTGATGTCTAATAACAGCAGCTACGTCCCCTTGATAACGAGTTAAAACCGCTTCAGCCCAAATATGACGAAAGGAATGTGCTGTTGGGTATCTAACATCTTGCTTTAATTCATTTGAGATATCCATCATTGCCTTTTGATCCAAAGTAATACAGTCAGCTTTTAACCACTCTTTAGTTTCTTCAGAAAGGTACTTTTCAACTACAAAACTGTGTTCAAAGTTCGAAATTTTTCCAGTTTTATTAAACTCAATTAACGACTCTTTAAATCTTTTCTGGGGTTTATTTCCGGCAAATGAACTACATTGTAGCTTTATTCGATCTCTATTAACTTCTCGATATGTTTCTAATAATTTCTGCGCCTTTGAGCCTGTAATATCATATTTATTTATTAACACCTCTAATTCTTTTGCCTGCTTTTCCGACAGATATTGTTTACTTAATAACTCTTCTAAGAGCGTAACCTCTTTGAATGGCTTATATCTTTGAACAAAGTTATCCCAATTGGCCTTAACTCTATGTTCAATAATATGTTCAGATTCATTTGGAGTATTCAAACTTTGGTTTCCGCCTGTAAACCGATACAAGCAGGGCTCACTGGCAGATGGTTTAAATAAATGGTTAAGCTGAGCTGCTACTTGATAACATTGAGATGTAATTTCTCTTTCAACTTTTAACTCGTCATGGGTTTTAGGGACAACCCATTTTAATTTAAACCTAAAGGGAACATGAGAGCTATCCAATATATCGTTATTAGGTTCAACATGTATTGCTGTTAAAGGGAAGCCAAATTCACTTGCTCTGTAACCTAGCCATGAAACAACTAATGTAGTCATTGCATGAGTTACGCGTTCCATTTCGACAGTTAGATCAGTTATATTTTTCCCAAGAGATCCACCCATTAATTCTGTGGCCCAAGAGCTTAATGACTTTTTAAATGCACTTATATTGAGCTTACGAGCGATGACTATTTCAGCCATCTTCTGATAAACACTTTCAACTAATAAATCTGATAAGCGCTTACTATCTATAAATGTCTTATTTAATGATTGAAGATATCCCTCCCATACTTGAGCAGGAGATTTATGGGATTGAAATGGATAAAACTTTTGAAGCATTAAAATGCGAATTATTTCTACAGCATCAAACCGTAATTCAAGCCCTAGTGACTTTACCAACGCACTGATACAACTGTCACTTAAAGATAAGGCTCTTTCTGCATGTAAGTTATATTGTTTAAATAGCTCTTCTGCTGTTGCTATATGCACCTTCTCTCTAGTGCGCCAAAGGCTTTCTTTTTCATGAACATTAGGTATAAATGTGCCTTGAATTGTCTCAAGTATCACGCGACTCCAGTAACTTCTAGTTCCATGCCCTGCATTTTTGAATTTGAACTTAGTTGCAATTGTGCCTATGACTTCATGACATATTAAAGTATAAAAATATTCTTTTTCATAAACTTGCCTCATATAATCAATATAATATTGTCCCATTTCCAAGCCTAAAAAGTTGTAACTTCCTCCTAGTTTGTATTGGTTAAAACTAATGTTTAAAAGTGATTTACAAGCATCATCAAGAGAGTCTCTAAATGCTTTAGGGGTTAGATCATGACTTAGCAGCCCTGTTATTCCTGTTAACTGCAGTTTATTTCTTATATTTATAATATTCGCATTATTATATGTTCCTTTATATGAAGGCGCTGATAAACGATTAAAAAAACCTTTATCACCTACTGATTGGGTCAAGAAGCTTGTATGGAAATCTTCTATATTGCTGGTTGATAAGCTCTTACATCCATTGAAGTTTAAGAAAGCAAAAAGGTGTATCACCATTTGATATATTGCAAAAGCTCCCTGGGATGAATTAGTAGATAAGCCATGTAAAAAGAATAACTTTGCATATTCTTCAGATGTAAGTGAGTAGAACTGACCTTTTAAGGTTAATTTAGCAGACTCCTCAAGCTTTATATGATCTTTATGAAATATTGAAAAATCTAATCGCCTTGTGCCTTTGGTACTCCCGAAAACAAGAATTGAATCAAAAAGATCTCCTTCAGATTTCAAAAAATCGGGATGAGCCATTAGCTTTTCATTTTGGGTTTCCCAAAAGCTTTTTAACTCGAATGTACTAAAACTTGGCTGCATTCTCCCCCCTATATTGAGTGAAACACACTGATTGAAACATTATTTAACTTCATTTTTTTAAACATATTGTTTCCCTCTAGTACTGAATGCTTTGTTAAAATACTTAAAACATAGCTGATCCACTCCACAGTAGGCACTACTGTCTTATACAAGTAGCTTGGGTTTGCACTCAGTAACTTTTTATAATTCGCTTCAAATTCATATAGGTAATTTTTCATTTTAAAAACAGTTAAAGGGCTATCAATTACATAAATATGATCAAACGTTTCAGTGTCTTGTTTTTTGTCAGGAGATAAAACACCAACTTCATTAATTCTTCCTTTTTGCTGATTTGTTACTACCTTTAATCTCATAATCATTTCATGACTTTTTCGAGATATGTTTTCAGTAACGTCATAAAACTCATCATTGAACCTAGATACTTCATTTTCATCAAATTCTTCAGCTAAATTAAAAACATTATTTATTAAATCAATCATCACATTACGTGTAATTCGACCAGAAGCATTTATCCATTCTTCATTATCTGCATTTAAATAATGCATTTTTTCGGTTCTGTTGGTGTGAGAATTTCTATTAGTCAGATAATATAATGTATATGGATCACTAAAAGCATGAACAGCTGAGTTTTTTATCGCTTTAAGCCCAAAAAGAACACTATGGCATAACGAGCCAGACTCCCTCGCTAACACTTCTCGTTCTGATATAGGTTTTTTAGTTATAGCTAGATGGTTACTATTTGAGTGAACACCATTTTTAATTAACTTTATTAATACTTCAGAAATAACAGGAGGGATGTTTCCATTATGTAAATGTGTTTTCTGTATTACATCTTTAATGAAATCAAGATTTAAAAGCTCGAACAAAACACCGGATAAAGAGTAAAAGCCGTCAAATATTCCAGGTATGCTTGAGCTAAGCTTAACGAGACTCCCATCACCGCATTGATTTATAAAGCTATATATAGCCTTCCCTGTTACCAATTTTGTAGATATGGAATGTGTTGTATGTATAGAATTTGCTCTTCCTTTAAAGTACTCACACTCAATGTGGGTTACTCGGCCTCCAATTTTAAGGTAACGGAAAGAGTTTTTACTTAACTTCCCAATATCTGATGGTTGGACCGCAAAGCTTGCCATCAACCATGAAAAAAATAAATTTTCAATTTCTGATATTGGTAAGTTCTTGGTATCAGAACAAAGCTGTTTTAATTCATTAAGTCCAAATAATGGACTACTTGCTCCTGCCATAGAGAAACTCTCAGAAAGAAAGGAGTTTCTTAACTGACCTTTAGTAGGCCCTTTAGTTGAAATAAAAAGTCGATTTAGTTCTATTTCACTGTCTAAAGCAGGTAGGATTTTTAGAAAACTCTTTTTATTACTTGTATTAGCTAATAAAACAAGTATTAAGGCATTTCGGAGTTTAGGTTCTTTTTCTTTCAGACAGTGATATTTATACAGTAAGCAAAATATCGACCGCCCCGTAAAAGATTTTTTATAGTATTTAACATTATTATTTGGGCCTAGCATTTTGAAATCGTACAAAGAGAAATCAGATAGCTCTAAAAACCTTTTTAGAGCTAGCTTACATTCATAAAGCTCTATTATTATTGACGACGCTGTAGCTCTCAGTGAACGAATGGTTATTTTTGGCGAAGCAAGAACCTGGTATAATTGATTACCAATTCCAATATCATCATTTCTTAGCCAGTCTAACTCACCAAAATAACCAGCTAACGATATTTGCTTCTTATTGAAATTAGGACTTACTTTAGTTTTATAAATTTCGAAAAGATATTGTAATTGCTCTGGCTCGACAGATGAGCTCAATTCACTTGATCTTTCTAAAGCATAAAATAAGACTGTTCTTAGCTTTCGAAGAGCGCTTTCGCCTCCATGATTATTCAAGGTATCAAAACGATAAGACTCGTATTCCTTTAGAACAGTATAAGGATTTTTTATTTTTGTGTTGTTTAACCACTCTACAAAAAGGTGAGCTGAACCTGTAAAGCGATACTTTGCTGAAAGTGGGGCAAATTCATCTAAAAATGAATAATTATATGAAGCGATAATCGCCTTAAAAATCAACCGCTTATATGATTCACCTTTAATATCAAAAGAAATAACTCTCTTTGGAGAAGCTTTTAACGCAGGTACAACAATTGAAGTAGCTGAGAGCGGATATCTGAATGCTGTAGGTTCATTTGAATTAAATTCTCTTCTTACTATTGATTCGTAATAGCTAGAGTTATGACTCGGTACTTTTTTCATATCATCCAAAGCAACACTCCTTTAAAAGCTGCTCTTTTAGACCGCAGCTATGAATATATGATTTTGTTACTGAA
>NZ_BADX01000034.1:0-32475 GCF_000241365.1 Pseudoalteromonas sp. BSi20480
CTTTACAGCGCCGTTTTTTTTTGCTTTAAATTTGCTAACACCTCTAAAAAAGTGAGAACCCAATGACACCCGCTATCGCACTGCTCGAAAAACAAAAAATAAAGTTCGAAATACTAAGCTATGAGCACGATGCAAACAATGGTCACTATGGCTTAGAGGCAGTTGAAAAACTCAATTTAAATAGTGATCAAGTATTTAAAACACTTGTACTAGAAACGCATGAAGGTGAATTAATCGTTGCCATCACCCCCGTATCTCAACAAGTTAATCTTAAACAGCTTGCTAAAGTGGCAAAAACAAAAAAAATGGCCTTGGCCGCGCCTCAAAAAGTAAATGCAAGTACCGGTTATATACTTGGAGGAGTGAGCCCAATAGGACAAAAAAAACGTCTTAAAACATATATTCACAGTAGTGCTAGTGAGTTTGAAATTATATATGTCAGTGCCGGTAAGCGTGGGTTGGAGTTAAAGTTAGCCATAGACGATATAGCTGAGTTAACAAAAGCAACGTTTGCTGTGTTCTAATAGTTTGTTGGTATTTAAGTATCGATTACACTTTAGTATTTGCTGCATTAGTTAATATTAACTACATTAAAAAGACGTTACGATTCAGGAAATTTCAGTGTTGTATGAATTTTTCGGATATTAATTTTATTTCGGT
Source organism: Pseudoalteromonas sp. BSi20480 (assembly GCF_000241365.1). Lineage (NCBI taxonomy): Bacteria > Pseudomonadati > Pseudomonadota > Gammaproteobacteria > Alteromonadales > Pseudoalteromonadaceae > Pseudoalteromonas > Pseudoalteromonas sp. BSi20480. The sequence goes on from NZ_BADX01000034.1 coordinate 661, forward strand.
ACTGGTTGCTGCGCTTTCGTCTTTTACGTTAAGTAGTGTTTGGTATTCAAACTTATTATTTAGACAAGCTTGGCTTGAAAGTTGCGGCTTGACCGAGCTTGATTTGCAAAGTGCCAATAAAAAACGCATATGTGTTGGCACATTTTCATTTTCATTTTTGGCTGCATTTGTACTGTCGATATTTTTAGGTAATGAGTCGAGCTTGGGTTTGAGTGTAGGGACTGGTTTTGCTATTGGTTTATTTTGGGTGAGCAGCTCTTTGGGTTTAAGTTATCTTTATGAGCAGCGTCCAGTAAAACTTTTTTTGATAAACAGTGGTTACTATGTAAGCCAATTTTCGTTGATGGGATTAATTTTAGGCGGGTGGCCATAATTGATTTATAAACACAAAATTGTCTATCTTTTTATTTATTCAGGTAACTAAATAATATGAAAATACTTGTTGTTGATGATATACCACTGATGCGACATGTATTAATTAACATGCTTAGAAACCTAAACTATCTTGATATTGTTGAAGCGACCGATGGTATTCAGGCGTTCACACTGTTAAAAAAGCAGTCTTTTGATTTGGTCATCACTGATTTATATATGCCCAAAATGGACGGTAAAGATTTACTAAATAGAATAAGAAATGACGAACAGCTTACCTCAACCCCTGTCTTGATGGTGACATGCGAAGATAATTCTAAAACTATAAAAAATGTAATCGCAGCTAAAGTTTCAGGCATTATTGTTAAGCCCTTTAGCCTTAAATGCCTCGCTGATCACTTAAATCATGTTTTAGCTACTGCCAATAAGTCATGAACTGGGCGGTTAAAATATTTTCTAGTCACTACGGCTGTTTTAATTTACGGGCTACCTCATTAAACTTATCTTATTTAACCTTAAATATAATTATTAATTACGGAGGTGTTTTGGCACAACCAAACAAAAAAGGCCCTATAAAAACCGTTGATATTTTTTGCTCGTCATGCAAAACGCAACTTTTTAAATATCGCAAAGGGGGGAAGGGGGCGCTTGTTAAGTGTTTTAAAGAGCGTATATCTCAAGACTTCACAAAAATTCCGTGTATTTGCCCAAGTTGTGAGCGGGCTTTTGCAAGACCTGCTTTAATCCGCGGCGCACCTGCCTACAAAATGATAGGTGGAAAAGTTACATTTAAATAAGCTAAAAAATATATGCGGACATATGGCCTTGTTTGAAACTGCTTTGTTGCTATGATCGCCCGGTTTTGCTGTTTCAATGAATGAAAAATACCCTCCCCATGGAATGGGCCAGTTTTTTGGGTTATTTGAAAAATGGATAAAGGATAGTTTCGTGATAGCACTCTTATTTGACATCATCGGTATGACAGGCACATTTTTAGTTGTTGGCTCGTTTTTTCTACTTCAATTAGGTAAAACAACACCAACCAGCTTGACGTACAACATGATGAACCTAACAGGGGCGATTTTATTATTAATAAGCCTTTGTTATAACTTTAATCTAGCGAGCTTTGTGATAGAAATATTTTGGATAGCTGCTTCATTAATTGGTTTATATAAGTATATAAAAAATAGATCAGCATTAGCGACTAGTTAATTTTGATATGTTCGCCGTAGACCTCTTGTTTACGGCGTTTCTATAAATTCCCCTTCTTAATTTGTATGATGTCTTACACTTTTCACTCGTACTAAAGCTCTAAGCCTTTAACTCTATGCAAATTTAGTTATGGCTGATATCCATTTGACAAGTCCTTACTATCTTCTTTACTGTGTCGTCTGTTAAATAGCTTTTGGCGTGGTGATGGTAAGCAACCTAAACAATTCTAATCAAATACATCCTATTATACGAAGCGTGTGGCTTTGGCTTGGGCCCATAGTAATGTTGTTAACCTGTTTATTAGATCCACCAAATGGCCTATCTGATACAGCCTTTAAAACAGCAGGTTTAACATTTTGGATGGCCTCTTGGTGGGTGACTGAGGTTGTCCCTATTCCTGCAACTTCATTGTTACCGCTAGTAATAACGCCACTTGTAAATATTGCGCCTATCAAAATTACGGCAGCGCCTTATGCACACCCACTTATATTTTTATTTTTGGGTGGTTTTTTAATCTCAATAGCTATGGAACGTTGGGGGTTACATAAACGAATTGCGTTAACCACTATGTTATATGCGGGTAAAAAACCGAGCTTACAAATTTTAGCAATGATGTTAGTAACAGCATTTTTATCTATGTGGATGTCAAACACGGCTACAACGGTGATGATGTTACCTATCGCGTTATCAATTATTCATTTAGTGAGTCACTCTGATTCTGGTGAAGATGGATTTGCAAAAGCATTACTTCTATCAATTGCCTATGGTGCCAGCATTGGTGGTATTGCTACGTTAATAGGAACACCGCCTAACGCGCTTATGGCAGCATACTTATCTGAAAGTTACCAAATTGAAATAGGCTTTGGGCAATGGATGATGATAGGTGTGCCTTTAGCAATTGTTATGTTACTGGTGTGTTGGATATGGCTTACTAAATTCAGCTATAAAGTTGATAAAAATGCAGAAAACATTAAAGACAGTAAGGCTATGTTTGTAAATGAACTTGCTGAACTCGGTGCGTTGCAACGGGCTGAAAAAGGCGTGTTTTCAGTATTTGTACTAGCCGCGTTATGTTGGGTTTTTAGACCGCTATTAGCTGATTTGTCGGGTCTTAGCATTTCAGACACTGCTATTGCTATTACAGCAGCCTTGTTGTTATTTGTTTTGCCAGCTAAGAAGGGCAGTGACGAGCGAATTTTAGATTGGCAAAGTACATCTAAAGTGCCATGGGGCGTATTGTTATTATTTGGCGGTGGTTTATCGTTAGCATCACAGATTAAATCTTCTGGTTTAGCGCAATACATTGCACAAATGATAGAAGGGGCGAGTGCTATTCCGTTAGTTATGGGCATAGTGGTTGTTGTAGCGCTTATCACCTTTTTAACCGAAATCACGAGTAATACAGCTACTGCGGCGGGCTTTTTGCCGTTATTAGGCCCAGTTTCTGAAAGTATTTTTGGCTCGCCTTTAGTGTGGGTTATTCCTGCTGCTATAGCATGCAGTTGTGCGTTTATGATGCCAGTTGCTACACCACCAAATGCCATTGTATTTGGCTCGGGAAAAATTAAAATTCGCGATATGATCAGAGCAGGTTTTGCACTTAACCTAGTCGCTATCGTATTAATTACACTTGTAACAATAACGCTCGCAAAAACAGTATTTAATTTTTAAAAATTGAGTCGGTTTGTATCTTAAACAAAGCGACTCTTAATCACTATGTGTGTGGTTGTAATAGGTAAATTAGTGTTATTGCTCGAAAAACAGATCAAGGTTATAGTCGACAATAACATTAAAAGTCGAGTAATCTATTTTGACAACAGACACAGCACAAATAGCCTCTTTATCAGCGCACTTTACTAGTTTACAAAATGCGTTTTTAGATAATCCTTATCCTTCTATTCATTCTCGAATTGCCATTTTAAAAAAATTACGTTCGCGCATTGTAGAGCTAGAAGAAGAACTTATCAGTGCAGTATCTAAAGACTTTGGCTACCGGACTGCGTTTGATACCTTACTTGGTGATATTTTGCCTACCGTGCAAGGGCTTTCGCACATTATTAAAAAATTACCTAAATGGTCAAAGCCTAGTAAACGTTCTGTGGGGCTTAGCTTATGGCCGTCTAAAGTGAGTGTTACCTATCAGCCTAAAGGCGTGGTAGGTGTTATCGCACCGTGGAATTACCCAATACAGCTAGCGGTTGTGCCAGTGATCACCGCTATCGCAGCCGGTAATAAAGTAATGTTAAAACTCAGCGAATTTACACCACATACTAATGCCGTATTAGAAAAGCTTTTTGATGACAAAATGAGTCAGCATGTATGTGTGGTCCAAGGCGGCAGCAACGTTGCCAGCGAATTTTCGTCTCTTCCTTTTGCGCACTTATTATTTACCGGCTCTACTGGGGTTGGCAAATTAGTAATGAAAGCAGCCAGTAAAAACTTAACTCCCGTTACTTTAGAGCTTGGTGGCAAGTCACCAGTGATTATTACCGAGCAAGCTGATGTTGCAAAAGCAGCACACGCACTGTTATTCGGGAAAATGGCAAATGCCGGGCAAATTTGTGTCGCGCCAGACTATGTATTTGTGCCTAAAACCCTAGAAAGCCAGCTTATTAAACAGTTATGTGAGCTTTATAAAAAGCATTTTAAGCAGGGTGTTGAAGGTAAAAACTTAACCTCTATTATTAGTGACTCACATTATGCGCGTCTAGCCGGATACTTAGTGCAAGCACAAGAACTTGGGGCAAATGTCATTAAGCCACTTGAACAAAATCAACAAGATGCAGATAAACATCGTATGGGTCTGCATTTAGTAACGAATGTGACCGACGACATGCAACTTATGCAAGATGAACTATTTGGGCCTATATTGCCAATTAAGAGTTATGGGAAGTTAGATGACGTTCTCGATTATATTAAACAGCATCCAAATCCGCTTGCTTTATATATTTTAGGCCAAGATAAAGAGGCACAAGAGTACCTTATTAAACAAACACTTAGTGGCACCGTTGCGGTTAACGACACTTTAGTACAAGTCACTGCTGACGACGCGCCATTTGGTGGGGTGGGTCATTCAGGTATGGGGCACTATCACGGTAAGGAAGGGTTTTTAACGTTTAGTCACGCTAAAAATACACTCGTTTCTGGTTCTTTTAACCCGCGCATAGGGTTGTTACTTAAGCAAAGTAAAATACTAACCAGATTGCTAAAGTGGTTATATATTAAGTAAAACAAGCCAAAAAAAGCTGAACTAAGTATGCGCAATGATACTAAGTCCAGCTTTATTTTTTGCTTAACCTAAAATAGACGTCCTTCACCTGCGTAGGTACCTGCAAGGATTTTAGTGTAAATTGCATCAGCTTTTTCTTTTGCTTCTTCAATTTCTTTAGGTAGCATTGAACGCTCATCTAACTTTCGACTATGGCTTGCTTGCATGTTGCCATTGTATTCGGCAATTGTATTCCATATGTATGACTTCTCAAGGTTTTTAGGCATTCCTAGCCCTTCAAAGTACATAAGCGCTAAATTAAATTGCGCTAAAGAATAGTTATTCCCAGCGGCTTTTTCGTACCATGTTTTAGCAAGTTTGTAGTCGTGACTAACACCATCACCATTTGAATACATCACGCCTAAGTTAAACTGTGCGGCAGGCATGTTTTTTTTGGCTGCTTTTTCGAATAGAGATAAAGCCATTTGTTTGTCTAACTTAACGCCTTTGCCTTCGTCGTATAATACCGCTAATGCAAACATTGAGTCTGCGTGATTCTTTTTTACGCCTTTTTTGTATAGATCGGCTGCTTTGTAATAATCGCGTGTAACGCCGTGGCCTTCTTCGTATAATTTAGCAAGCTCGTAAATGCCAGGTGCAAACCCCTTGTCGGCAAGGTATTCAAATTCTTTTAAAGCGAATTCAAAGCGACCTTCGTTCGCCGCAATAATACCTTCTTCAAGGGTTGCATTCGCAAAAGGGCTCGCAATTAAAGCACCCGTAAGTAATAACGTTTTTAAATTAAACTGTGACATAGCGATGTCTCCAAAAAGTAATCGTTTCACTGTGAGTTAAATAAAACCATTTTATTTGCAACACTATTGCACTTGCAGCTATTTAAGGGCGTATAACGTTGCTATATTTTAGGTTTATTTTATTACTACAAACAAACTAGCGTGCATTTAAGTTTAGATAAACTCTGTTTGTGATTATAGCTCAAATCGGGGGCGTTTTTTCTAACACGTTCGATTTTATAAGCGTAAGATACAGATATAACAGAAAATTTAAAAGAAATAACTATGTCAAAGCATGGCGAAAAGTTGCTAATTATAAACTTTTGACTGTTATGCTATTTAAGGTAGCGAGTTCACGTTACGTAGGTTCATTATGTAAGTGCTTAGCTAAGTGAAGCGTTTATATTTGCAGAGGTGAAAATGTTAAAAACAATAAAAAATAAGTTGTCACATATAACTATTGCGTTAAGCGTACTGCTATTAACGAGTTGTTCTGCCTCGTTTACATATAATAATTTAACTTGGTTATCGTCATTTTGGGTTGATGATTACGTTGATTTAAACAAACAACAGAACAAGCAATTAAAAGAGATTATTAACACCACACAGCAATGGCATCGCGATACACAGTTGCCAGCATACAAGCAAGATATTGAAAATTTAAAGTCGCTGTTTAATCAAAATCTAAATCATGCTCAATTAAAAGAGCAGGTAGTATTTGCTAGGGCCCACTGGAAAAATCTTCTTGAGCATGCGCATTTTTCGCTTGCGCAATTAGGGTATACGCTCTCTACAGTACAGCGCGATGAATTTATACAAAATATTCAAGATCAAATTAACGAAGATCGTGAGCAATACAACGAACAATCTAGTAAAGAGCGCAAAACTAAACGCCTAGAAAACCAGTTAAACTACTACTCAGATTGGCTGGGTAAGCTCACTGACCAGCAAAAGCAACTTATTACAGACGCAAACAACAAGCATACGGAGTCAGGCGGGCTGTGGCTCGATTATAAACAAACTCGATTAGATGCAGCAAAATCAATAATGGTTGATGGAACACTCTCTGAAGATGAGTTTGTAACTAAATTAAGCTATGTAATAAAAGAGCGTGAAGCCTTTATGAGCGAAAAGCAATTAGCCATAAATGCCAGCAACCTTGATTTATATGTTAATTTATTAATAGAACTAGCCCCGACATTGAATAAAAAACAGCGCGAAAGTGTTAATGATGAATTTGACAGCCTAATTGAAACCCTCAACGATTTAATGGAACCATAAAATTTAAACCTTTACATTGAGTAAGAAAATTTCATTTATATAATATAAATATGATCTTACTAAGTAGGCTCAACGTAGGTTAAACGTTTTTAAAATTAGTCAGTTATTTACAGCTAAATTTTATAGGCTACGAAAATACATAAATAATGGATTCTAACGGCACTTATATGGTAACTGATTTAAAAAGCATGCTTGCAACGTGGCACCCTTTACGAGACGAACAGCAATGGGTTTTGGCTACATTGTATAAAATTGAAGGCTCGAGCTACCGTAAGCTAGGCGCCATGATGCTTATTTCTAGCTTAGGGCAGCGATTGGGTATGCTCTCCGGTGGGTGCTTAGAGGCAGATATTCAGCGCCACGCCAAACAAGTAATGACCTCCCTTACGTCAAAAACGATTACGTATGATGCCACCGATGAAGATGACTTAACTTTTCAGTTAGGTATTGGCTGTGGTGGTGTTGTCCATATTGTTTTACAGCCAGTTAATAGCGCCAATAAATACCTAAATCTCGATTTTGTTTTTAATGCTCTTAAAGAAAAAGTGTCAGGTTATTATTTACAACCAGTGCAACCTCTTTGTGCGTTGGGGCAGGGCGTTTTTTCAAAACGTAATGTTTCTGATGGTCTTTCTGTTAATCGTAAAGCACAAATCATTGAAAAAAATAATCAGCATTGGCTACAAGTGGCCGTATACCCAGCCCCACATATTTTAATTGTGGGTGGCGGTGCCGACGCTGTTGCCGTTTATTCTATGGCTAAGCAGCTGGGTTGGGTTGTGACTGTGTGGGATCCCCGCGCGGCTAATGCTAAAAGGCAATATTTTCAGCAGGCAGATGCAATTTTACGTTGTCCGCCTCAAGAGCTAACCCAATATTGCGAAAAGCAAAAGGTGGATGCGAGCATATTAATGGCCCACAGTGTTGAGCTTGATGCAAATGCACTTTATGCGTTGAACCAGTCTAATTTAAAATATATGGGGCTGCTGGGTCCTAAGCACCGACGAGCACAAGTTTTTGAGCAAGCTAATATAGCTATACAAGAGGTTAAAGCGCCTGTTTTTGGGCCTGTAGGGCTTAACTTAGGTGGCGACTCGCCAGAGAGTATTGCATTGTCACTTATTAGTGAAATACACGCCGTGCTTTCTAATAAAGATGCTACATCCCTAAGCAATTGGGGTCAGTGAAGTATGCGCATAGCAAAAGTGTTGTTAGCCGCAGGACAGTCGTCTCGTTTTGATGGATGCAAATTAATAGCAAATGTGGGCAATAATAAAACTATGATTGCGCGTGCAGTTGACGTTTTACAGCAGTTAGACGCGGGTGCCGTCTATGTTGTTTCAGGCGCCTGGCATAACGAAATTACTCAAGCGCTAAAGCACTACAATAATGTCGAAATTATCTGTAATTTAGATTGGCAGCAAGGGTTAGGTAAATCAATCGCGCTTGCAGCTAATCAGTTAAGGCATAGTGACGGTTGGGATGGCATTTTATTTATGCTAGCCGATCAGGTTGAATTGGAGGCGTGCGATATTCAGCAGTTAGTCACTCGTTTTCAGAATAACCCCACTCGATGGTGTGCTAACTATGGAGAACGATTAGGTGTGCCGGCAATTTTTCCTCATGATGATTTTGATTTACTCACCACTTTGTCGAATGACAAAGGCGCTCAACATCTACTTCGTGAATCCGGCGGTATTGTAAACTGCGTTTTACTAAATAAGGCAAGCGCAGACATAGATACCGTTGAGCAGTTAAATTGTTATACCGCTAAACAGGCGCTAAATTAAATAATTAAAACTTTAGGCAATAAATCAACCTCAAACAGAGGTTCAGCTTAAATAAAAAAACAAACTAAACTTTAATTGAACATGTTTATATAAATACATACTGCGCAGGGCATAAAGTTGCGCATCCAACTTAAGAGCAATGTCGAGGATCAAGTTGCTTTAATTTTAATGGTATTACCAACTGCTCAGCACAAATCGCAGTGCAGTTGATTGAGAGCTAATTCAAGGGGCGGGTTATGGTAACGTTTACAATTAATGGCAAAGTGATTGAATCACAAGCAAGTGAAGATACACCACTGCTATGGGTTATTCGCGATGAAATAGGGTTAAAGGGCACTAAGTTTGGTTGTGGCATAGCAATGTGTGGTGCGTGTACAGTGCATTTAGATGGACAGGCTACACGTTCATGTGTATTACCCGTAGGAGCTGTAGCTGGTAAAAACATTACCACTATTGAAGGTCTCAATAACGAACACCCGCTTCAAAAAGCATGGGTTGAAGAGCAAGTACCGCAATGTGGTTATTGTCAGTCTGGGCAGATTATGCAAGCGGCAACATTACTTGCAGACAATCCGTCGCCAACAGACGAAGAAATTGTCAATCATATGAATGGTAACTACTGCCGCTGTATGGCGTACAAACGTATAAAGTCGGCAATACAACGTGCGGCCGATGAGTCACAAAGTGCAGTACAGATGTTTAACCCAAATGAGCAAGACGTTTAATCGGAGCGGATAATGAAAAAATTATTTCAAAAAAACAGCGAAACCGTCAACTTAAATCGTCGTTCATTTATGATTGGCAGTGCTAGTGCGGGCTTGGTAATGGCATTTGCGCCTGCGTTACTTTCAGGTTCTTTAAGCGCCAAAGAATCAATTTCACAACAGGCGTTTTCACCCACTATTTGGTGGACAATGGATACCAATGGTGGGGTAGAGGTTAGCATTGCAAAGGCTGAAATGGGCCAACACATTGGCACTGCTTTAGCACGAATAGTGGCCGACGAGTTAGAGTGTGATTGGGATAAAGTATCAATTACTTACGTAGACACCCATGAGAAATGGGGATATATGGTTACAGGTGGTTCGTGGTCAGTATTTCAAAGTTTTAAACCGCTATCGCAAGCGGGTGCCGCAGGTCGCTTAGCCCTTATTGATGCCGGGGCTAAAATGCTAGGGGTTAAACCAGAGCAATGTATTGCACAAAAAGGGCAAATTGTTGCTGGTGGTCAATCGGTAAGTTACGCTGATATTGTACAAAAAGGTGAATTTAATCTTACCTTTACAAGTGAAGAAGTTGCAAAGCTTCCTTTAAAACCAGCCAATAAACGTCATTTAACCGGCTTAAACCAAGATTTTAAAGCATTAGATATACCCGCTAAAACAAACGGAACAGCAGTGTATGGCATTGATGTTGAAATAGAAGGTATGGTGTATGCGCGTCCGGTTATTCCTCCGACACGTTATGGTAGTAAAGTAACAAGCGTTGATGACAGTGGCGCAAAAGCAATTAAAGGTTATCGCGGTTTTGAAATATTAAACGATCCTAGTAATACCGTTGAGGGATGGGTTGTTGTACTGGCTGACAATTATCACAGTGCTATTAAAGCGGTTGATGCGTTAAATGTAAGCTACCAGGTAGGCAAAACGGCCAACGTCTCCGAGGCAGATATTCAGGCGCAGGGTAAAAAATTATGTGACGATAGCGCATCCGGTACTTTATTTGTAGATGAAGGCAATACGCCTCAGGTTTTGGCCGATGCAAAAAACACATTTGATGCAACTTACACCACGGCGACAGCGAGTCACTACCAATTAGAGCCACTTAACGCCATAGCTGAATTTAAAAACGGTAACTGGATTGTACATACGGGTAACCAATGGCAATCACTCACGTTACCAGCTTTAGCCAAAGCCCTCGATATAGAGCAAAATAAAGTCATTATTCGTCCTTACTATTTGGGTGGTGGCTTTGGACGTCGTTTATTTGGTGATTGGACAGTCCCTGCTGCATTAACGGCAAAAGCAATAGGTAAACCGGTTAAGCTTGTATTTACCCGTGAAGATGACAGTTTATTTGATCAGTCTCGCTCAGCGTCTACGGCTAAATTAACCGCTTCGTTCGGTGAAAAGGGAGAGCTTAGCGCATTAGAGCATGCGTTTGCTGCAGGCTGGCCAACTAAAGCAATGGCGCCAGGTTTTTTGGCTCCTGGTGTTGATGGTAATGGTAAATTTGATTCGTTTTCTGCCTCAGGTGCTGATCACTGGTATAGCATGAGTAACCATCGTGCTCGTGCTATCAATAACGAGTTAGCACAAAGCACTTTTACGCCAGGTTGGTTACGTTCAGTTGGACCGGGTTGGATTGTATGGAGCCTTGAGTCTTTTATAGACGAAATAGCGCACAAGCAAGGTATTGATCCTGTTAAGTTTCGTTTATCAATGCTTGACGGTAAAGGAAAACAAGCGGGTAAAGCACCTGAAAGTGTTGGTGGCGCGCGCCGTTTACATGATGTACTTAAAAAAGTGTCAGACAAAGTTAGCTCAATAAAGCTTAACGAAAACGAGGGCATTGGTTTTTCGGTTAGTTCAGGGCAAGAGCGCCACATGCCAGCATGGATTGGCACTGCAGCCCATGTTCACGTTAACAAAAGCGATGGTAAAATCACCCTTAAAAAGTTATACGCTGTTGTTGACGCCGGTTTAATTGTACATCCTGATGGTGCGATGGCTCAATTAGAAGGGTCATTATTATGGGGAGCGAGTATGGCCTTACATGAGTCCAACTCTTATGAAAATGGTCAAGTAGCTGCTACAAACTTTAATACTTACCTTCCAATGAGAATGCAAGATGTACCCGAAATGGACATTGAGTTTGTGCAAAGTGATGAGTTTCCTGTAGGGTTAGGGGAGCCAGGTGTTATTGGCGTTGCGCCAGCAATTGGCAATGCCATATACAATGCAGTAGGTGTACGTTTACGTGACTTACCAATGAAACCAAGTGCAGTTGTAAAAGGTTTAAAAGCCTAAATAAACACCAAAAGCGTGTAAACCTTAAATTTACACGCTTTTGCAGTGCGAGTTATTAGGCTCATATTAGATTAAATACATAAGGCCTTTATTTTATATTAATAAAGCCAAAATCCGTGTGTTAACCTACAACCATAACAAAAGCATAACCTGTAATACTCACAGGCCCAGTCAAACAAAGTAAAGTGAAGGTTTTTTATGCTCATCGACCCAGCAGGGCGAAAATTTAGTTACTTACGTTTATCGATTACCGATGTGTGTAACTTTAAATGTGTTTATTGTTTACCAGATGGCTACCAATGTGGCCATGACAGAGAATTCCTTTCACTGAATGAAATTAGCAATACTATTAGCGCTTTTGCGCATCATGGTATTACCAAGCTACGTATTACTGGCGGTGAACCCACCCTTAGAAAAGATTTCATAGATGTTATTCGTGTGGCAAAAGATACGTCGGGCATTACAAAAATAGCCGCTACAACAAACGGCTTTTCAATGCATAAGCACATTAACAATTGGGTAGATGCAGGGCTTAATGCGATTAATGTGAGTATTGATACACTTGATCCAAGAATGTTTAATACTATTACCGGTCACGATAAATTTAATACCGTGATGAAAGGCATAGACGCCGCGTTAGAAAGCGGTATTGAATCGGTAAAAATAAACAGCGTGTTAATGAAGCAATATAATGGTCAAGAGCTCGACACATTTTTAGCGTATTTAAAGCATCGCCCAGTCACTATGCGCTTTATTGAACTAATGCAGACTAACGACAATAAGGCGTTTTTTGATAAAAATCACGTATCCGGCCAGTCAATTAAAGTACGATTACGTGCAGCGGGGTGGCAACCTGTCATTAGAAGCATTACAGACGGTCCTGCTCAGGAGTTTTATCACCCTGACTACCAAGGGCGTATTGGCTTAATAATGCCCTACAGTAATGATTTTTGTAGTTCGTGTAACAGGCTGAGAGTGTCTTCTTTGGGTAAATTACACCTTTGTTTGTTTTCAGAGCAAGGTATTTCATTACGAGAGCACATGAATGAAAACTCAAACCAAGCACTTATAAACCAGCTATCTCGCTATATTAAAACTAAAAAACCAACTCATTTGCTACATCAGGGCGAAACAGGTGTAACAACTAACCTTTCAATGCTGGGTGGTTAGCGGTTAAAAATGCCACAATGTGGTGTAATAACGCTCGGTTACACTTGTTATATATTTATTACAGGGTAGAATAATTCCTTAGTTCGACGTTATTGAGTTAATTGAATGGATATCACCGCTCTAAATAGTACTAAAGCATTAAGAAAGCACGTTCTTGTATGGATGTGTTTGTTTTTTGGTTCTGTGTCATTATTTTTTAGCGCATTAAACGTATTCAGTGGTGTCTATTTGCTCGGCTTTTTAGAGTTCTGTTTTTCAATTTATTGCCTGTATACCATTCATCATTTAAGTAAGCATGCATTGCGGTTTTGGCAGTCTGTTGTAATGTGTGTATTGGTTTGTATTATAGTTTTGTACGCCAATTATATATCAGAACCTAAATATGGCTTATTTGTATGGTCATTCGCTTTGCCTGTATTGTGTTACTTATTAATGGGAAAGCGATACGGAATTTTCTTCTCAGGTACTGTCCTCTTTATTCAATCACTGACTTTATTAAGTAAATCTTCGCCTGATCCTATAGTAAATTTAAATATGGCGATTAACTTACTATTGGCTTATGTCAGTATTTGGACTGTTTCGCATATTTTTGAGGGAAGCCGCGCGCTTTCATCCAAACGTTTAAAAAACCTAGCACTACTTGATCCATTAACTGGCGCAGGTAACCGGTTATCAATGAACCACTATTTTGAAGTAGAGCTGGTTGATAAAACAAATACCTATTTATTTTTACTCGACTTAGATTACTTCAAACAAATAAATGACAAATTTGGCCATGATGTAGGCGATAAAGTACTTACTGAAATTGCAACGCTTTTAAGAATAACCTTAGCAAAGGGGTACGTGTTTAGGGTTGGCGGTGAGGAGTTTGCCGTTATTCATTCTTTTAATAGCAAAGACGAAGCCTTATTTGCAGCTGAAAAGTTAAGAGAAGCTGTTGAAAAAACACCGTTTAATATTGAGGGGCATGCAATTAAACTTACTATCAGTATTGGTGTAGCTGACTATCAAGCTAACCCCTCGCTTGAATCTATTTTCATTGCGGCTGATAAACAGCTTTACAAAGCAAAACGCTTAGGTCGAAATAAAGTATATGCAAGTTCAAAAGAGCAATTAAAGCAAATAGAAGTACCTGCTTAATACATTTTTTCAAAGTTTGGGATGCCGCGTTCCCAAATTGGTTTATCTTTTCCTAAATATTCGCGCACTGCATCAAAAAATAACCGTGTACGTACAGGTAAATCTCTGTGCGGATAAACAGCATACATAGCACTGTAATCCATTAACTTCACATCCGTTAATATAGGAATTAATTTACCCTCAGTAATTTCGTCACCGATTATAAATGCCGGTGCTACAAAATAAGCGGTGCCAGATATGGCCTTCATTAGCAGTGCTTCAGCGTCGTTGGCGCGATATACACTTTTTATTTTTTGCTCACATGGCTCACCCGAGCTATTGTAATAATCCACTGTTTCAACTCTCATAGAGTTGCTCGCATAACTTGCCGCAGGCAAATCTGCTAGTTCTTCCATGGAGGATGGCATACCATACGTGCTGATAAATTCGGGGGCGGCAACAATTAATAAGCGATTTCGTGCAATTTTTCTTGCAATGAGTGATGAATCTTTTGGCTCCCCAATACGAAATGCTAAATCGAACCCTTCAGATACAATATCTACTAATCTGTCATCAAGCCTTAATTCAACTTCAACCTGAGGAAAGCGCTTTTGAAAGTCATTGAGTACAGGTTGTAAGTAGCGCCTACCAATGAGTGTTGATGAAGTAATTTTGAGGACGCCACGAGGCTCCAAGTGGTAGTTTTCGGCCATGCGCACGGTTTCGCCAAGCAACTCTCTGAGCTCACCGGCTTTTTTTATCATTTCTGCACCCGCGGCAGTGAGTGAAAATGAGCGAGTAGTGCGGTTTAGCAATCTAACCCCTAGCTCATCTTCTAAACGACTAATTTGTTTAGAGATCACAGAGCGATCGATATTACGTAATTCGGCAGCTTTAGCAAAAGAGCCTTGCTCAACCACTTCAAGCAACATTAAAAGCCGACTTGTCGTATCCATAAAACCACCAAAACAATACAATTGATGCCATTTTGGCATTAATGAATTTAAAAATCTATGGTTTTTGTCAGCAGGTATAACCCGTAGTATGCGTTCTTAATCAATTAAAGGAGCGTCTTCATGAAAAAACACCTTATCGCTGCTGCATTTGCAGGCGCATTTTTAACACTTGCTGGTTGTGCTGATGAAAGCACACCGCCTTCGGCTCAAGCACAATTTCTTCAACCTATAGATGTTGCTAACGTACTTGTTAAACCAGTACAAAGCTGGCACACCTACACAACTCGCTTAGAGTCACCGCAAGAAGTTGCACTTATGCCACGAGTATCTGGTGTTATAGAACAAATTACGTTTAATGAAGGCGACCTTGTTAAAAAAGGCGATGTATTATTTAAGCTTGATGACCGTCCGTTTGCGGCGGTTGTTGCTAGTTTAAAAGCCCAAGTTAGCAGTGCACAAGCTGCGCTTGAGCAAGCAAAAAGCGAAGCTAAACGCGCTGAGCGCTTAACTGAACGTAAAGCAATTTCAACTGAGCAAGCAGAGTCACGTACCTCTGTATTACGCCAACGCGAAGCTCAACTTGCTGCATTACAAGCACAGCTAACATCAGCTGAACTTGATTTAGAATTTACAGCCATTGTGTCACCTATCGACGGTGTGATCTCGCGTGCCAATATCACGAAAGGTAACAACATCATTGCAGGGCAAAGCGTGCTTACCAGCATTGTTTCTAACGAAAAAATGTACGCCTATTTTGATGTGGACGAACGCACTTGGAATAGCGATTTTAGTAACGTGACCTCAAAAAGTCGCCAAGCCG
The DNA here is from genome assembly GCF_000241365.1 of Pseudoalteromonas sp. BSi20480. Classification (NCBI taxonomy): domain Bacteria; kingdom Pseudomonadati; phylum Pseudomonadota; class Gammaproteobacteria; order Alteromonadales; family Pseudoalteromonadaceae; genus Pseudoalteromonas; species Pseudoalteromonas sp. BSi20480. The sequence continues at coordinate 16,412 of NZ_BADX01000034.1, forward strand.
TTGTAATGCAAAAAGTAGGCGAACGCGATTTTGCTTACAAAGGCTACATTAACTTTATTGATAATCAAATTAACTCATCAACAGGTACGCTGCGTGTGCGTGCTGTATTTGATCAGGATAACAGCCAATTACGTGCAGGGTCGTTTGCGCGTATTAAGCTTGCTGCTAATTCAGTGACAGAGCAGATAATTGTGCCAGACAGAGCAATAGGAACTGATTTAAAAAACCGCTTTGTTTTGACTGTGGGTGAAAACAATGTGCTGCAGTACAAATTAGTTACAGTGGGTGAGCGTTATGGCTCTCTTCGTGCTATCACCTCAGGTCTTTCAGAGGGCGATGTAATAGCCGTAAATGGCCCTGCTCGTGTTGGACCAGGTATGCCTGTGGCACCGAACACAGTAACCATTGATAGCAGTGATGTTGCGTTCACCATGAACAATGACGATTCAAGCTTAGTCGCAAAGCAATAAGGTTTTTTAGATGAAATTTTCACACTTTTTTATACAGCGACCCATTTTTGCGGCCATGCTGTCTTTGGTTATATTAATTGCTGGTGGTATTTCGTTATTCCAACTGCCGGTAAGTGAATACCCAGAAGTCGTGCCTCCTACCGTAGTTGTAACAGCAAGCTACCCAGGAGCTAACCCAACGGTAATAGCGCAGACGGTAGCAACGCCGTTAGAGCAAGAAATTAATGGTACAGAAAACATGCTGTATATGTTTTCTCAAGCAACCAGTGATGGTCGTATGACGCTGACGGTTACATTTGCACTGGGTACTGATTTAGATCGCGCCCAAGTACAAGTACAAAACCGTGTAAACAGCGCCTTGCCACGTTTACCTGAAGAGGTGCAACGTTTAGGTGTGGTGGCTGAAAAATCGTCGCCCGATTTAACCATGGTGGTGCACTTGTACTCACCAGAAAAATCGCACGATACCGCGTATTTGTCTAACTATGCAGACCTCTATATTAAAGACGAAATAGCACGTTTACCGGGTGTGGGTGATTTGCGTTTATTTGGCGCAGGTAAATACGCCATGCGTGTATGGTTAAACCCAGATGCGCTAGCAGCACGCGAGCTAACCGCAACCGATGTAATAACAGCACTTCGTTCACAAAACCAACAAGTAGCAGCAGGTAGCTTGGGTGCACAGCCGGTTTCTAACGACAGTCAATTTCAAGTACTGTTAAATGTAAAAGGGCGTTTAAACAGTATTGAAGAGTTTGAACAAGTAATTATTAAAGTGGGCGATGAAGGCCAAATAACACGCCTTACTGATATTGCCCGCGTAGAGCTTGGTCAAGACAGCTATTCTTTGCGTGCTGAGCTTGACTCACAACCTGCACTTGCAATGCCTATATTTCAACGCCCAGGGTCTAATGCCATTGAGCTTTCGGACCAAGTACGCGAAACCATGGCGCGTTTATCAAAAGACTTTCCTGAAGGTGTAGAATACGACATAGTTTATGACCCGACTGTATTTGTTCGTGGCTCTATTGATGCTGTTATTGCCACGTTGCTTGAAGCAATTGTACTAGTAGTGATTGTTGTCATTGTGTTTTTACAAACATGGCGTGCATCTATTATTCCACTTATTGCTGTGCCTATTTCACTCATTGGTACGTTTGCGGTAATGCAGTGGTTAGGCGTATCTATTAACACCTTGTCGCTGTTTGGTTTAGTACTTGCCATTGGTATTGTGGTGGACGACGCCATAGTTGTAGTTGAAAATGTTGAGCGTAACATTGAACAAGGGTTGTCGCCGCTTGAGGCAACACGTGTTGCTATGAGCGAAGTAACAGGGCCTATTATTGCCATTGCACTCGTATTATGTGCTGTGTTTATTCCTACGGCATTTATTACCGGACTTTCAGGGCAATTTTATAAGCAATTCGCCTTAACAATTACTATTTCAACGGTGATTTCAGCAATTAACTCGTTAACGCTGTCGCCAGCATTAGCGGCACTGTTGTTAAAGTCTCACGATACTAAGCCAGATGCATTCACACGTTTGTTAAATAAACTATTTGGCCGCTGGTTATTTAAACCCTTTAACCGTGTATTTGACCGAGGCGCAAAAGGCTACGAAAAATTAGTTAAAAAACTAATTCGTATGAGCTTTATTGTAATGATCGGTTATGTTGCCCTAGTAGGTGGAACCATTAAGCTGTTTGATGCAGTACCTGGTGGGTTTATTCCACAACAAGACAAACAGTACTTAGTTGCCATTGCACAACTACCTGATGCAGCAAGCCTTGACCGTACTGAGGATGTTCTTAGACAAATGCAACAAATTGCACTTGAAGTACCAGGTGTTGCTAATACGGTTGCGTTTCCAGGTTTATCAGTAAATGGCTTTACCAACAGCCCTAACAGCGGGATTGTGTTTACCCCGTTAGATGCATTTGAAGATAGAACCGATCCGAGTAAATCGGCCATGGCTATAGCCGCGCAGTTAAATCAACGGTTTGCAGCAATTGACGAAGCGTTTGTTGCAGTATTTCCACCGCCGCCAATTCAAGGCTTAGGTACTACAGGTGGCTTTAAACTTCAAATTGAAGACAGAGCAAACAAAGGTTTTGAAGCGTTATTTAACAGCCTACAAACAGTGATTGGCAAAGCGCAACAAGATCCAGCATTAATGGGGCTTTACTCAAGCTTTAGAATTCAAGTTCCACAAATGGATATTGATATTGACCGTGAACAAGCGTTAATTCAAGGCATTCCGCTTGACGAAGTATTTAATGCTTTACAAATATACTTGGGTTCTGTGTATGTAAACGATTTTAATATGTTTGGCCGAACGTACCAAGTAAATGCGCAAGCTGATGCTGATTATCGCCTAGACCCTGATCAAATTCTTAACCTCAAAGTAAGAAATCGTGAAGGTAACATGGTGCCATTAGGCTCAATCCTAACGGTTACGCCAACAATTGGCCCAGACCGTGTAATGCACTACAACGGTTACCCAAGCGCAGAGCTTAACGGCAGTCCTGCACCTGGTTTTAGTTCTGACCAAGCTCAACTGGCAATTGAGGCTATTTTGGCCGACAACTTACCCAGTGGTATTGAGTACGAATGGACTGAAGTAACGTACCAACAAGTATTAGCAGGCAACACTATGGTGTATGTGTTCCCATTAGTTGTGTTACTTGTGTTTATGGTATTGGCTGCACAATATGAAAGCTTACGCTTACCATTGGCAATTATTTTAATTGTTCCAATGACAATATTTTCAGCATTACTTGGTGTTTGGTTTGTAGGTTCAGACAACAATATATTTACGCAAATAGCGCTTATTGTGCTGGTGGCCTTGGCCTCTAAAAATGCGATATTAATGGTTGAATTTGCAAAAGATAAAAACGATACAGGCTTATCGCATATTGATGCAATATTAGCGGCATGTCGTATGCGTTTACGCCCAATACTTATGACATCAATCGCCTTTACAGCGGGTGTTATACCCCTCGTACTAGCAACGGGTGCAGGGGCTGAAATGCGCCATGCAATGGGTAATGCCGTGTTCTCTGGGATGATTGGTGTAACCGTGTTTGGTTTATTGTTTACCCCGGTGTTTTACATGCTTGTTGTAAAGAAAAAAGGTAACACACAGGAGTTATCAAATGACTAATCAAATAGCAAAGCGGTTTAAAACACAGTTAACCGTAGCTTCTGTATTAATGGTCACGCTCATATCTGGCTGTGCAAGTAAGGTTGACGTGCTTGACGAGCAAAAAACAATTAACGAATTTGTTGCCAGTGCTGCAGTTGCTGACCAACTAAGTGGTGCAGATGAAACTAACTGGTGGCACGCGCTTAAGTCTGAGCAGCTAAACCAATTAGTATCAGATGCACTCGCTAAAAACTACGACCTAAAAACAAGTCAGCTTTTACTAAAAAGTGCATTAGCTAGGCTGGGCGAGCAAAAAGCACAATATTTACCGCAAGGTGGTGTTGAGTTAGGCGCTCAAAGAAGCGGCTTAGCAGATACAAACTCACGCCAATCAAGTGCTAACTTTGCACTTAATTGGCAGCTTGATTTATTTGGCCGAGTGACTGCTTTAGTTGATGCCGCAAATGCATCGGCTATGAGCCAAGCAGAGCAAGTTCGTTTACTCCAAATTGAAGTTGTTTCAGCGGTTGTTAAAGGGTTTGTTAGCTATCAAGGCAATGCTGAAAAACAGCGCATTATTAGCTTACAAATACAAGCGCTTGAGCAAAGTATTGATGTGTTACAAGCGCGGGTTGATGAAGGTGTTGCAAGTGAGCTTGATTTAAACCGCACCCTAGCGCAATTACGCCAGCAACAAGCGTTAATTCCTGCCATTGAGTTTGCAAAGTACAGTGATTTATCAACGCTTGCTGTTCTTACAGGGCGTTTAACTCAAAATATTGAATTAACAAATGAACTGAGTGTGTTACGCAATAAATTTGACGTAACACTTAGTAAGCCAAATGCCGCTATTGCACTGAGGCCAGATATTAGCCGTGCAATTTATGACTTTAGCCAAGCCAATAGTTTAAGTGTGGCAGCCAGTAAAGCTTTATTACCTGATGTAAGCCTAAGTGGCTTTGCAGGTGTGTTAAGTCTAGGTAGTAATGGCTTTAGCGATACACAGCAGCAATGGCAAATTGCGCCTAAGTTGCAATGGTCAATCTTAAGCTATCCTGCTCTTTTAGCACAACGAGACGCACAACAGTTTTTAAGTGAAGCCGCTTACAGCGATTATCAAAACGTGGTGCTTAAAGCACTTAGTGAAAGTGAGCTTTCGTTGCAGGGTTTAGTTAATCAGGCACAGCAAAAACGTTTTGCAGATGAACGTTATGACTTTGCTAATAAAGCATTTTTACAAGCAGAAGCCATGTATGAAGAAGGCCAAATCCCTTATCTAGAGTTGTTAGATGCGCGGCAGGATGTTTTAATAGCACAAGAAAATGCAGTTGAAACAACCATTTTATCGTTACTTGCTAAGGTCAATGCGTACCAATCATTTAATGGGCAATGGAGCTATGCACTAAGTAACACAAATAAGTAGAGTTTAACGATGTCTGATACTGATATTTTAACGCAAAATACTATACCGCACACAATGCGTGCCATTGTATTGGAAAAACCGAATGATCAAATAAATTTAGCTGACATTGAGTTACCTGTTCCTGAGTGTTCAGATAACGAGCTACTGATAAAAGTAGAATATGTTGGTTTAAATCCCGTTGATGGGCATTTTGCAAAATCAGGTTTTTGTCAGTGGCAGTACCCTCATATTTTGGGGCTTGATGCGGTAGGTGTTGTAGTAAAAGCAAGTAAAGGGATTTTTCCTAATGTTGGCGAGCGAGTCATGTGGCACGCCAACGTAGGTGGGCAAGGGGTACTGAGTGAATACACAAAAGTGCCTAATTTTGCAGTGTCTATTGTACCGCAAGAGTTAAACCCAGCGGTTGCTGCTGTGCTGCCTTGCGCCGGAATGGCAGCACTAATTAGCTTAGATAAAATTAGTATCACCGAAGGGCAAACTGTTTTTATTGAAGGTGGAGCAGGTGCAGTGGGGCAGTTTGCTATTCAGTACGCTAAACAGCGTGGCGCTGATGTATTTGCAACAGCCTCTAAGAAAAACCATAAACTCGTAAAACAGCTTGGCGCGGATGTTGTGTTTGACTACAACGATAAAAAGTTGTGTGAAAAAATTAGTAGAGAGCTAGGGCCGCAAGGGTTTGATGCAGTAATCGATACCGTGGGTGGTGAGTCGACAGCGCGTAATATCGAACTCATGCGTTTTTGCGGAAAAATAGCGTGTTTAAATCCATTACCTTGTTTTGAACAAGATCTAATGTACCGGCGCGCGCCAAATATAAGTGTTGTGTCGCTTGGTGGTGCATGGCTCGCTAATAGTTTATGTGCGCAGCAACGCTTGAGCTTTATGGGTAATTTATTACTCGAAGGCGCCACCAATGGTGATATTAAAGCACCGAGCTTAACGCCTGTTGAGTTTAACGCAAACGCTGTATCTAATGCCTTAAACACGCAGCTCGCGGGTGGTTTTACAGGAAAGCATGTCGTAAAAATAGGCTGTTAAAAAACTCTGATTAATACAAAACGCAGCCTGTTTAAGCTGCGTTTTTTTATGCCTTTTTTAGGTGTCATTCACTTATTATTTTTTATACATTTACACTAATAAGCAAAAGCATTTTAAAAAACTTGAGTGGCCATAAATCACGTATTTAACGTGTCAACTTACCCTGTTCAATACAATAAATCAGGCTTAAATTTAAAAATTAAAACAGTCTGTATTTAAAAAAACACCCTAATTCATTACCCGCTTTGCAGATTATTTGCTTTTTGGTGCCTTTGCACGGCGTTTTATCCATCAATCTTAAAAAATTTATCATTTTCAGCGTACAGGTGTAAGCCTTTGTGTTTCAACAGTTTACGTTCGAGTAAAGAAAATAAATTGAAAAAACTGTTAATTAATTGAATAGAGTAATTGATCTAAAGCGATTTTTATGACGTAATGTAGGTATTATTTATCTGGTCGGATGAGTTCAATCATGAGTTTACGTACAAAGTTAAAAAAAGTTTTACCAAGTATTTCTATCACTGAGCAAGAAGCGCTAGACGCGGGTGATGTTTGGCTTGAAGGTTCTATCTATCAAGGTAAGCCTGATTTCAGTGCATTACGCGATGTACCAGCAGCTACACTAACAGCTGACGAACAAGCATTCCTTGACGGCCCTGTACAAGAGCTACTAGGCATGATTGACGATTCAGTAATTCAAAATGGCATTCACTTACCGAATGACATTTTAGAGTTTTTGAAAAAAGAACGTTTCTTCTCGCTTATCATTCCTAAGTCATTTGGTGGTTTAGAGTTTAGCCCTTACGCAAACTCAACAATTGTTGGCACAATTGCGACAAAAAGTTCTGCAGTAGCAGTAACAGTAATGGTACCTAACTCATTAGGTCCGGGTGAGCTACTTCTTCACTTCGGTACGCAAGAGCAACAAGCGCATTACTTACCACGCTTAGCAAACGGCACAGACATCCCATGTTTTGCCCTAACAAGCCCTGAAGCGGGTTCTGATGCAGGCGGCATTCCAGACGTTGGTAAAGTAACCAAAGGCATGCACAACGGCGAAGAAGTTCTTGGCCTAGAAATTACATGGGACAAGCGTTATATCACACTTGCACCAATCGCAACTGTTCTTGGTTTAGCATTTAAAGTAGTTGACCCAGACGGTTTACTAGGTGGTAAAGAAAATCTAGGTATCACGTGTGCCTTAATTCCAAAAGAGCACCCAGGTGTAGAACTTGGTAATCGCCACGATCCAATGGGTATCCGTTTTTACAACGGTACTACACGTGGTAACAAAGTATTTGTACCAATGGATTTTGTTATTGGTGGTCAGAAAAACATCGGCCGTGGTTGGCAAATGCTGGTTAGCTGTTTAGGTGCTGGCCGTGGTATTTCACTACCCGCGCTAGGTGTAAGTACAGCGCAAGTTGCACTTAAATCTGCATCTGAATACGCAGCAGTACGAGAGCAGTTTGGTCTATCAATCGGTCAGTTTGAAGGTATTCAAGAAAAGCTTGCTGACATTGCGGGTAAAACATACCTTCAAGAAGCAATGCGTGTACTTACAACTGAAGGTTTAGGCATGGGCTTAAAACCGTCGGTAGTAACGGCAATTGCTAAATACCACATGACTGAGCTTGGTCGCGACGTATTAGACTCGGCGATGGATATTCAAGCCGGTAAAGCGATTCAAAACGGTCCACAAAATACACTAGCAAGTGGCTACGTTGCGCAACCTATTGCAATTACTGTAGAAGGTGCAAACATCCTTACTCGTAACCTGATGATATTTGGTCAAGGTGTTATGCGTTGTCACCCATACTTACAATCTATGGTTGAATCAATCCACAGCGACGACAAAGGCGCTGATGCAGAATTTAACGGTATTTTACGTAAAACAATTGGTTACAGTACAGCAAACAGCTTACGTGCATTCCGTTTAGGTGTATTACCATTTACAGCTGGCGCAAGCTCAGCATTACCAGAAGTACGTGACTACGAAAAAGCAGTACACAAACTATCTGCAAAACTTGCAGTATACGCTGACTTCTCGTTGTTAGTACTTGGCGGTAAATTAAAGCAAGCAGAAATGCTATCAGCACGTTTAGGTGATGTAATGAGCTTCTTGTACGCAGCTATGGCATCAATTAAATACTACGAGCAAAAAGTGGCGAGCAGCGAGCGCGAGCAAGCAGCACCTTACTTCCATTATGCAACTCGTTTTGCACTACAAAGCGCAGAAGAAGCATTGCACAAGTTCTTAGATAACTTCCCTGCAAGTGGTACTCGTAAGTTTATTCGTTTCGTTACAATGAACTACTCAACTAAAATGCCAAAAATCAGCGATGATTTAATCCGCGAATTAGCTGAACAAGCACAGCTTGACACAGCTTTTAAAGCGCAAATAACGCATTTAGTTAAGCCTATTGAAGGCGACGGTCATCATATTAACGAGCAAGCTTATAAAGCTAAAATTGCATCACTAGCTGAACTTGCAAAAGTTAAAAAAGCATTACGTGCAAAAACCATCAAGCCAGGTGCTCGTTTTAGCATTACGCTTGAAAACGCACTTGCTGCAAACGTAATCACAGATGCTGAGTTTGCTCAGTTAATTGATTACAACAAGAAACGTGAAAAAGCGATTCGTGTTGATGAGTTCGATTTTGATATGAACATATTAGATGACAACGCACAACCAGTTAACCCACTTAAAAGTGTGGTTAACCAGTAAGCTACAAAGCTAATTCAATGATGCAAAGCGCCAGCAAAATCGGCGCTTTTATTCTTGAGTCAATAATTAGTGTGGAGCCCCGTTTGATTAAAACCAAACGGGGCTTTTTTATGTGTTTTTTAAAGTAGCAATAGATAGCGATATTGGTCTTAAAGCGAATATGTAACGCTAGAGGATTAAAAAAAAGACGCTCATAATTTTGAAAAAGGGCTAACAACTCCATTAGCAGCTTGTGTTTTAGCTGACATGTTACGTTTTAATAGAATATGGTCTAAAAACGCTTCGACTTCTGAATTTCCCATTGAGCTTGGGTGGCGTTTGTTGTGAAAGTGAATAAAGTTTGGACCCGACTCAAATAAGTATTAATAGTTCTTAATGAATACTGTCGAGTGAGCATATAGTCGGCAATGTAATTTAAATACGCAGAGCGAGTTTTCATTTTCAATTCGTCAAATTAGCGCTGTATATATGCACAGCTATGGCTTCGTCGCTCGCATAGTCAAGAAAACGACCCTGTCGCTCGTTTTATACTAAGAAGAAAACGCGCGCGGGTGAATTTTAATAACACTGGCAATTAGTTGGCAAGTTTGTTAATAATAAACCAATAAGAAAACGAGCTACGCTGTGGTAGAAATACGCGCGATTAGCTCGCTATAAACATGTTCAGCGTCATGTCAGACTAGAGTCATAAATTAGGGAATAGCATGAATAGAAAATTATTTGAGTTGGCTTTAGACAAAACAAGGCCATCAGATTGGGAGTACTTCGAAGAGCTTAGTTCTGGCTTTCTTGCATCTGAGCTTCCATCTCTTAGGACAATGGCATCTCCAAGTGGTGATGGGGGACGAGACTCGGAGTTATTTTCATCAGATGGATCGACATATGTAGCGGTTCAATATTCAGTTTCTAAAGACTTTGACCCTAAAGTTATGAGGACGATAAAGCGCCTTGAAGAAAATTTCGATCAAATAAGAGTTCTAATTTATTGTACCAATCAGCAAATTGGTGCCAAAGGCGATGCATTAAAGCAAAAATGCCTAGGTAAAGGCATTTCATTAGATATTCGTGATAAAAGTTGGTTTTTGGAAAGATACGAGCTAGATGATAATAAATATAGCTGTGCCTCTCAGCTGGTTGATGTTATTGCAAGACCACTTTTGGAATCTGAGGCAATAATTGAGAAATCTAGGCCGGCATTAACTTCAATAGAGTCAAAAGCAGCTCTAACGTATTTAGGCATGCAGTGGGAAGATGAGAATACTGACAAAGGCTTGACAAAAATTGCGTTTGAATCGCTAGTTAGGGCCGCATTAAGAAATACCAGTTCAGAAAATAGAATGGCGCGTAAAAACGTACATGAAAAAGTTATTACGTTTATACCATCAAGTGATCCAGTTGAAATCGAGAAGAATGTTGACTCTGCCCTCAATAAACTAAATAAAAAAGTAATTCGTCATTGGACTAAAGAAGATGAATTTTGCCTCACTCATGATGAGGTAAATCGTATACAAGAGCGGGTCGCTGAGACCGAATGCGAAGAAGTAGAATTTTCCAGTGAAGTTGGAAGGCTAGTTGAAAATGAGAGGGAGGATAGCGATCACATAAACGATGAAAATATTGAAGAAATATCAAATAGAATATTGAGGGTTATTGATAATTATCTGATCAAGTCTGGTGAATCATTTGCTTCTTCTGTAGTGAACGGTGATATTTGTTTAAATGACCATAATACGCTTAAAAACTGCATATTCTCAGACATAAGTGACTTCCCGTCAGATGAGGACTATCTAGTCCATTTTCCTGATATTGCTTTAAACGTAATAGCAAGGTTGCTAAGTTCTGATTTAACCGCGGTAAAGACGCACCTAAAGAAGATATCTGACACCTATACGCTTTATTCATTTCTTCGAGAAACACCTGATGTCCAGAAAGTGACAAAGAAAATATTCAGTCACGGGAAAATTTGGCTGGACACTACAATTGTATTACCTTTACTCGTTGAAACATTCTATAGGGAAGAACAGAGCAAAAAGTATACGAATATTGCTTCTTCTTTAATAGAAAGCGGCGTTGAGTTATGCGTTACAGATGGAGTAATTAGGGAGGTATTACAACACATTAATATCTCGATTACGTGTTCAAGAAGAAATATAAATCAGTGGAACGGACGAATTCCTTTCTTGTACTACCATTATGTTGAGCAGGGGTATGAACCCGGAAAATTTGCATCCTCAGTCGAAGTTTTTCATGGGCAATATCGGCCTGAGGATGATATTGAAGAGTACCTCAAACATAATTTTAATATTTTGGTTGAGCCCTTAGTTGATGCCCTTGAATTAGTGGATGAGGATACAAGGTTTCGTATAGAAGCATTATGGTCTGAGGCTCATAGGGGAAGACGAGGAGAAAATGGAAATGGAAATGGAAATGGAAATGGAAATGGAAACGGAAACGGCAATTTTGATGAGGCCATAACTGAGGCGTTAATAAAGCATGATGTTGAGAGTTATGTAGGCGTCATCGGAATGCGAAAAAAAGAACAAGTATCAGAGCTAGGTTATAAACATTGGTGGCTTACAATTGACAGTTTAGCTTGGAAGATTAGAAATAAACTTAAAGAAGAGTTTGAGCGCCCACCGTCATCCCCATTAATGTCATTGGACTTTTTAGCTAATACGTTGTCTTTTGGTCCTTCTAGATCGAACTTTAGTAGAGATCAAGAGCAATTGCTTCCTCTGTTTTTTGAAGCTGATGCATCAGAATATATGCCAAGAGAATTAATCGAGATAGCAAATAGAGTTCGAGAAAGAAATGAAGGCCAGCCTGAGCACGTTATTCGAAGAAAAGTCAGGGATACATGTGATCGCATGAAAAGGCGATATGGAAAAGTAACGCAAAGTGCAGTAGACGCTGAACAAGGCGCTGCACACGGATAAATTACTCGCTGCGCTCATAATTTACCGGTGAGCGCGGCGTTAGGTAGCAAGATGGAATTTGAAACTTGGGAATCTCCTTTTGAAGAAGGCACTGCTTGGATCATTGATGTATCGTGGAGTATCGATAAATGGTCACTGACAAAATCTTCTGGCGCAAAAGTTGAAATTCTCGGCAATCCCAAACATAAGGACATCGATTTGATCGCTCGTGTTTTCCATGAAGAAACCGAAGCGCTTTACGAGTTAGCCTTTGAAACGGTTAATGCATATCGTTTATTAGATGAGCATGGTCTTCTCTATCTGTGGTCATCTGAACGCCCCAAAAAGAATACTTTTAAGCTAAAAGGTCACCCATGGCATGAAGAGAGTCCGCTTTCATTCGCTATAGGAAATAATCAGGAGTGGTCACATATGCTGGTAACAAACGATGAATGCTTGGAAGTCATTTGTAGTGAAAGCCCTAAAATTACGAAGGTTGAAAATGTTCGTTTTTCCGGTAATGCTACCTAACAAAAAAATTAAGCCACTCACTGCGTTCGCTGGGACGCATACACGTGGGCTGCTTCGCATTATAGCCCACGCGTCTGCGCCCCTTATTTAAAAGTTATAACGCAGCCAAGTCTGATGGCTGCGTGACTTGTTAAGGTATTAATTGTTCTTTAAATATTTTGAAACTTTCATCACAAAGGTAAAGGTTATTAACTGCGTCATTTCGAGTTTTTTTATTATAAAAAGCACGAGTTAGTTGGTCATAGTTATCATAGTTTTTATCTATTTCTAGCTTTTTACCTTTCCCCTTTAATACATAGCTTTTAAATTCTTTGGTTTTTTGTAGTTCTAGCGCTAGTTTGTTCTCGCCACTATTAATTGTTTTTACATTAGTAGGCGCTTTACTATGATGCTTATAAAGCCAAATTTCGAGCGAATGTACCGTTATTGCAAAAATAATCCTTTCTTTATGATTGTCATAAAAATCTTTTTGACCAGACTCTATCTTCTCAATTAGCTTACCTTTTACTTTTTCCGCTATTGATATAGCACTTTTTAAAGTTGTGCCTTGCTCATCTCGAAGATCTACGTCAAAGCTCTTTAAATGTGCTACATCAGTATCTATTTGAATGACAACTTTCTTTACGGTACTAAACGACTGTCTAAACTTGTGATTACATAAGTATTCAAATACACGCTCCCATCCACCATATTGATTACTATCCGAAACGCCTCCAGGTTGAAGCTCAGTAATTAAATCAAATAATTCCTCATCTTCAAATATACCACATAGCATATTTTCAATAGCGGCTTGGTCTGTTTTTCCTTCGCAAATTAGTCCAAACTCCATTTAAAAACCTCTAGGGATTGCACCAATGAATCCCTTGATCATAGCTTCTGACAATAGGATAAGTTCATCGTTATCAGTTTTTGGCATTTGTTCTGAAGTAAATCGCCTTGCCGTAGTTTCGCCTGTTCTTTTTCTGGATACAATAAACAGCCTTTGTTCTTCGTCAAACAGATCTATTCCGTCTAATGTTGCTGGGTTTTGAGTTGTTAAGAATAATTGTTTATTGTACTTCTTAGCGAGCTCTACTAAATAACTAGTGATCTTGGCACATAATTTAGGATTAAGAGCGGAGTCGATGTTATCTATTGCAAAAATTTTTGGAGTATTTTTTGAAACAATTAAAGCCATGTAAAAAAGAACATAAAGAAAGCCCTCATTAGCACTTCTTTGTGTTAATTGAACAGGCAGATATTTATCTTGTAGGAATAACTCATCTTCAACTAACTCTGGTTCATTTTCTAAATCCATAGATTTATACCAACCTATTAGTTTTAGACCATTTTCAATATCTTGCAGAGCTTCTGGTTGTTTAGTGTAAATCTCCCTTAATAGCTTAAATAGACCTTCTCCATGTATTCCTACTGGGCGAATAGCTCCTTCTTCTTTAAGGTTTCTTAGTTGTTTATTTTGTGGAGAATAAATAACAAAATTTTTCAAAGAGAATAAAAATTCATTTACAGCACTTTCAGCATCAGAAACAGTATCAGACATTTTGCTGAACACTGACGCAAAATCTTCGCTTTTAAACTCTTCAAGCGTTTTTTCAAATTCATCATCATCATCATTCATCTTTTCTTTAATCTTTTCGAAAGAAGGAGTTGAGATTAATTTCATCATTTCTTGATATTGCGAGAATCTTAATTTGAATTCTTTTGAACTCAATGTTATTTCATCCGAAGTAATCGATGTATCTACTTTTAGTTTCCATTCCGAGTATGTTTCGTTTTCGTTATTAATGATATAGGTTCTTCCACTACCTTCTTCGTCAATAAATACCTTGATCTTGATAGGGTCATCTAGGTGTTCTGTGGAAAAGTTAGAACGCATAAGTTTTGGAGCGGTAACACGGATTCCTCTATGCTCTAAAAACTCCGCATCAAGCTTGTCAGCTTCAGAAGCTGCGGCGAAAGTAAGTGCTTCAAGAATATTACTTTTTCCTGAACCATTCTCTCCAATGAACAAGTTAACTCGTCCAAAATCTACACGTAAATGTTCAATAGATTTAAAGTTTTCAATTTCAATAGCTTGCAACATATAGCTATTATTCTCCAGAACGATTACAGTAAAAAAGATGATATCATGTATTTGGTTCATGCGTTATAACAAGTCGTTTAAAAGGACAAAAAACAGTTGGCTTTTGCTTCTTCGTCGCTTATTTTAGCCAACAATTTTTTGCCTCTTAACGAGGCGTTGGTATGACTCCCATTGTCAAGTTAAACGCACTGATCCTTGCCTAACTTTTTAAGCCATAATTATTTTAGCTCGAATTAGAGCGAGTTAATACATAGGATGAAGCAAGTAATGTCGTCGGTTATCTTGCTGATATTCGTTGGTTATTACTATTTCTAGTAACAGAGCAGACCTTACTTATTTCGTCGTGGCACCTGTCTTCAGTCTATGTTCGTGGTTCAATGCAGCGTTAGCTGCATTGCCATCCTAACGCCGTCGGTGGTTGTGCCACACCCGATGCTTGATCCCATGCATTAACTCTAATTCTTTTATCATGCGGGTACTCTTGCCAATCTAAGTTTTTTATTCACTGGCGTAAGCACCACTTCTCTTGCAATAGCCCATATGTACGCAATCATTTCTCGGGCAATGGCGGTAACAACCAGATTGTAGTGTTTCCCTTTGGCTATCATTTTTTTATAGCGTTTGCAGAGCCTAATCTGTGCTTTCCACGCAATATCAATAATGTCCTTTGGTAAACCTTCTTGTCGTTTTTGCATATCTGTGGATATATTTGCTGCATAGCGATAAGTATGTGCACCTTCCACAAGAAGGGCCTTGCTCGGCCGTTCCCGCATTTTGTGATGGCGCCAATATGGCGTTTGCCACCACTCGAGTGTTCACTGGGTACAAGACCGAGATAACTCATTAATTTGCGGGGATGGTCGAAACGCGATAAATCGCCAAGCTCAGCAACAACGCCAGTGGCGACCAACAAACGGACACCACGCATAGCTTGTATTGCTTTTACTACAGGATAATAACGCCACTGGTGAACGTGGTGTGTTAGTTCATTATCTAGCCGCTCAAGTCGGCTTATTCGTTCGGTAATTGTGTGTAAAAATTCTTGTAAGACGATGTGCTGAGCGGGGTGTGGCAACACAAGCTCAGTGAGCCAACGTAAATGTTTTTGTGACCAATTCGCAGTGCCTTTGTAATTAATATTATTGCGAAGCAGCAGCGCCTTTAATTGATATTTGGCATCTTTTAAATCCTTCATGGCTACTTCGCGTGCACGAGATAAATCACGTACAGCTTCATCTTCAGGCTCAGGAACATAGATAGGTGTTAAATCTTCAGACTTAAGTAATTTAGCAAGCTTAAGGGCATCACGTTTATCGGTTTTAATTTTCTCACCAGGTTTTTTAGGAATAAGAGAAGGTGCAACCACATAACAGCAATGGCCAAGGCTGGTAATTAATCGGTAAATCCAATAACCACATGGGCCAGCTTCATAAACAAAATGAAGTGTTGCGCCAGGGTATTTCGATTCGAACTGGCGAACAAGCTTTTGAACGGCCATTTTGGAAGACGAAACTCGGCCAAGATGAACAGGTTGCGCACCTCTATGTTCTTCAATATAGGCAACTTCATTGAATTCTTTATGTGTATCAAGACCGATAAAAAGTATGCTATGTTTATTCATGTTAGCCTCTGCTGTTTAGTTAATTGACAAACTAATTATGGCTCTGGCTTTGAATTAAGCTAACCCACGAAAAGCGGAGGCTAACACCGTGTGGGAGTCATTATGTCTAT